>JBAVQS010000134.1:0-12625 GCA_049694275.1 Anaerolineae bacterium
GCTGGCGCAAGGACCTCCTGCGACGTTTTGGCTACAAGCTTTGAGATACCTATACGGCTCATTCCATGATTTTGTTGGCGAACGCGTAGGGGCAATTCCCTCGTGGTTGCCCCAGTTGGGCGGGCACAAGGCACCGCCCCTACAGAGTCAGGGTTCGCCAACAGAGTCATTCCATTCGGAGTGACAAAACGAGAGGTGAGGAACGATTGGTGCGTTTGTGTTGACGTTCCCCTTTTCTTGTGTATACTATCCGAATGATTCAAGAGGCGTAAGGAGATTGTCCCTAGATGGCACAGCCATCCGGGATGCGCCACTTTGCGCCTGCTCAGAAACTTGAAATTATTATGTCAAGTTTCTGTTCTTGAACATTCCGCCGACGCGGGATGTGGTTCTCGCAATGACAAGCGCGACTTTCCTGTCGCCCGATACAAGCCGAGGAGAGATTGGATGGCACCTGGAGATACCCCGGAAAAGGGTCCCGATTTTATTCGCGCAATGGTCGCCGAGCAGTTGGCCGAGGGCAAGTGGAACGGGCAGGTCGTGACGCGCTTTCCCCCCGAGCCGAACGGCTATTTGCATATCGGCCACGCCAAGGCGCTCTGCCTGGACTTTGGCCTTCCCGCCGATTTTGCTGGCCGTTGCCACCTGCGGTTTGACGACACGAACCCGACCAAAGAAGAGACCGAATACGTCGAATCCATCATGGCGGATATCCGCTGGCTGGGGTTTGAATGGGGCGAGCACCTTTATTATGCGTCGGACTATTTCGAGCAGCTCTACCAATGGGCGGTTCAACTGATCAAGGCGGGCAAGGCGTATGTGGACGACCTGAGCGCCGACGAGATTCGCGATTATCGCGGGACGCTCACCGAGCCGGGCCGCGAGAGCCCATATCGCAACCGCTCGGCGGAAGAGAACCTCGACCTCTTTGCCCGGATGCGCGCCGGCGAATTTCCCGACGGCGCGCGGACGCTGCGCGCAAAAATCGACATGGCCTCGCCCAACCTGAACCTGCGCGATCCGGTCATGTACCGCATCCGCCGCGCCCCGCATCACCGGACCGGCGACGCCTGGTGCATTTATCCGATGTATGATTGGGCGCACGGCCAATCTGATTCCATCGAGGGGGTGACGCACTCGCTCTGCTCCATGGAGTATGAGGACCACCGGCCACTGTATGACTGGTTTATCGAACAGCTCGGCATCCATCACCCGCAGCAGATCGAGTTTGCCCGCCTGAACGTCAGCTATACCATGCTGAGCAAGCGCAAGCTGCTCCAACTCGTCAAAGAGGGCGTGGTCGCGGGCTGGGATGACCCGCGCATGCCGACGCTCTCCGCCTTTCGCCGGCGCGGCTATACCCCCGGGTCGATTCGCGATTTTTGCGACCGGATCGGCGTAGGCAAAACGCAGAACGTCATCGAGGTCTCGCTCCTTGAGCACTGCGTTCGCGATGAATTGAATCGCTGCGCGCCGCGGATGATGGCGGTGCTGCACCCGCTCAAGGTCGTGATCGAGAATTATCCGGAAGGCCAGGTTGAAGAGCTGCAAGCCGTGAACAATCCCGAAGACCCGGCGATGGGGACGCGCCAGGTCCCCTTTGCCCGCGAGCTCTGGATCGACCAGGACGATTTCCGCGAAAATCCGCCCAAGAAATATTTCCGCCTGTCGCCGGGCGCCGAAGTCCGCCTGCGCTATAGCTATATCATCCGGTGCACCGGCGTGGTCAAGGACGAACAGACCGGGGAGATTCGGGAGGTACGCTGCACCTATGACCCTTCGACCCTGAACGGCGGGCCGGAAGGGCGCAAGGTCAAGGGGACCATTCACTGGGTCTCGGCAGCGCACGCGCAATCGGCCGAGGTGCGGCTCTATGACCGCCTGTTCCTCACCCCCAAGCCGGATGAGGACGAGGACTGGAAGGCGCACCTCAATCCAAACTCGCTCGAAAAGGTCACCGCGCTGATCGAGCCGGGATTGGCGCGCGCCCGCGTGGGCGAGCACTACCAGTTCGAGCGCACCGGCTATTTTGCCGTCGACCCGGACTCGACCCCCGAACGGCTCGTTTTCAACCGGACCGTCCCCCTGCGCGACACCTGGGGCAAGATCGAAAAAGCAGACCAATAACATCATGAATACGGCCGCCGTCATCCCCGGCAACGCTTCGCCCGTTCTGACCGTGCAAGAGATCGAACAACGGTTACGGCGGGTCACGCTCTTTGCTGCGCGCCTGCAGCTTTTCTTTTCCAGCGCGCTCGTCTGGCTCATCTTTATATTTAGCGCGCTCCCGGGGGGCGTTCCCCCGCTCTTGCCGACCCTCGCGCTGATCCTCTGGCTGGTCGGCGTCACCCTCGGGCTCTCTTTTATCGCGCTGCGCAGTCACCCGGATTTCCTGACCGGGCCCGCCGCCGGACGCATCGCGCTCGCCACGACCATCGTCACCGCGCTGCTGGCCACATTCCTTGCGCGCGATTCACACAGCGACTTTTATCTCGTCTATTTCTTTCCCGTGGTCGTCGCCAGCGTCTATTACGGGCTGCGCGGCGGGTTGGCGACCGCTACCCTGGGCACCCTTTCGTATATCTTTCTGGCGGTGGTCCTGAATGGCGTTTTCCCCGGCCAGCTCCTGGCCACCCCGCTGCTCGGACGCATTCTCTACCTGTTTGCGCTGGCGGGCGCGCTGGGTGTGGGGGCGGAGGGGCAGCTCGCGCTCATTAAAGAACTGCGGCGCGCGTATCAAGAGCTCTGTAATACGACGCAGGAGCTCGAAACCACCCGCACCGCCCTCGCCCGCCGGGTCGAAGAGGCCGAATCCCTCGCGCTCGTCGCGCGCGAGTTCACTTCGACCTTTGATACGGAACAGGTCCTGCGCATCGTACTCGAACAGATCCAGAGCATCATGCGGACTGAGGCGGCGACCCTCATGCTTGTCGACGAGCAGACGAACGAGCTGGTCTTTCAGATTCCAATCGGGTCCAAGCGTCCCGAGCTGCAGGGATACCGGCTGACCATCGGACAGGGGGTGGCGGGAATTGCAGCGCAGACCGGCCAGCCGGTGCGCGTGGACAATACGACCCAGGATGGCCGGCATTTCAAAGAGGTGGACCAGCAGAGCGGATTCCAGACCCGCTCCATTCTTTGCGTCCCCATGAAAAACAAGGAGCGGGTGATCGGCGTCATCGAAGTGTTGAACAAGGCAGAAGGTCCTTTTACCGACGACGATGTCAAGCTCCTGGGTGAGTTCTCCCAGTGGGCCGCGATTGCGCTCGAGAACGCCCACCTGTACCAGGACCTGCAGCATAGCATGACCGACCTGCAAAAGGTGCACGAGCAGATGCTCCGGGCGGAACCGCTGCGCGCGCTCGGGCAGATGGCGGGCGGCATCGCCCACGATTTCAACAACCTGCTGACGATCATCCTCGCCGAAGCGCAGGTGCTCCGGTCGAGCCCACACGACACGCGCGATCTCGCCTCGTTTCAGCGGATTGAACAGGCCGCACGCGACGCCTCGGACACGGTCCGCCGGATTCAGGAATATACGCGCAAGCGTCGGGATACGCCGCGCCAGACGATCCACATCGACCACCTCATCCGGGAAGCGGTGGAGATCACGCGCCCGCGCTGGCAACCGGTGGCGCAGTTGACGCTCCAGCTCCAATCGCAGGGCCAGGTGCTCGGCGACGCGGTCGAGCTACGCGAGGTTATGACCAACCTGATCTTTAACGCGGTGGATGCGTCGGTCCCGGATTGCCCTTGCAAAATAACGATCACGACGCGGCGGATCGATCACCTCTGGGTATTGGTCACCGTCGAGGACAATGGCACCGGTATTCCGCCGGATGTGCAGGCGCGCATCTTTGATCCCTATTTCACGACCAAACCGGAAGGGACTGGATTGGGCCTCAGCATGGCCCGTAATATTATCACCGGTCACGGCGGCGACATTCGCGTGACCAGTCCCGTGCTCTTGGATGACAGTGGGGGCAGTGGGACGCGCTTTGGCATTCGCCTGCCCCTGGTGATCGACGAACCGGCGCATACCGATGGAGGCAAAACAGCCATGACCAGGCTCATTCTACTTGTGGACGATGACCCCAATATCTTGCTGGCCACTTCCAAGTTATTGGCGTTGGGCGGCTATCAGGTGGAGACGGCGCGCACCACCGCCGAGGTGGACCGGCAACTGCCGCGCGCCGATTTCGACCTCATCATGACTGACCTGAGCATGCCCGAGCAGACGGGGTGGGAGATCGCCAAACGGTCCAAAGAGCTCTACCCCAATCGCCCCGTCTTTATGGTCACCGCTTGGGGCGACAGTCTGAGCATGGACGGGGAGCGGAAGGGATTGGTGGATGGGGTGCTCACGAAACCCTTTACGAGCCGGGACCTGGATAACTTGCTGAACAAACTCAAGCAGAGCGGAAAAAAATAGACCGGAAGCCGGGAGCGATTTCAGCTCGCCCGCGTAAAAATTGCACAATCATTTGAATCATGGTAAAATATTTCCGCTTCATTGGGAGATGGTGCAACCGGCAGCACGACTGACTCTGGATCAGTTGATTGGGGTTCGAATCCCTGTCTCCCAGTTTGCGTCTCTTCGGTTGTAAATGTGCGGGCTAGCACGAACACAGAGGGGACCATCATGGAATCGCTGGCACTTGCAGGTGCTGGCGATTTCTTTTTATTTACCGAGAGGAACGCTTCGATTGTACGGCGACAGAACGTCCCTGAACCTTCTCTGCAAACTCAACCGCGCTGGACGTATAGACAAGAATGGGGGAGTTGACCGCGCCGGTTTTCCGCCAGCCCTTCAACTTCCCCTCTTTGAACAAGCGCGTGACCTCCATCACAGAAATCCGTAACAAAGTTGCGGTCTCAGATGATGTAAGTTCTTCCTTTTGCAGTAAGTCGAACATCTCGCTCCTCTTGGCGGAATCTGTTTTTGGCATATCCACCCCCTCTTAACGAGCATGTCTAGTATAACATGTAATGCTGCGCCCTGTCAAGATGCACTTTTAGCATGAGAAAAGTTTTGGGGTTGGATATTGGAATGGATAGAATGCTATCGCGCTATTCATCATCTGATTGGTCTACTGCCCTACTGCGCGGCTTTCGGGGAAGGTGGGTGTTCTCGTATTTTTCAAAGTCGCCCATGTCAACAAGTATTCCCAATGGCAACACTTCGAGGCGAACACCGCGCACGCGTCCGTCGTGGACAAGTCGGATAACAGAATCGCGGGTAAGCCCGGACCGATAGGCGACATCTGCAGGCGTGCGGTAGCGCCGGCCGGCGATGTGGAATTCGCCTCCGGGCTCAATGGTGATTTTGGTATCCAGCGCGATGATTGGGAGCTTGTGTCGCGGCATGGTGGTGTGTAAGTTCAGCATATTATACTCTCAAACCTCCAGATTACCGTCTTGGCTTGGGCCATTCTATGTACTCCAATTGTGGAATGGTTAGACCTGCCCGGAGCCCGCGCCGCGATTCGCGGCGCGGGCTGAATCCACGGGGGCCTATTTCTCAATTCCGATCCAGACGTAATTGGGCAGGACGGTTGACGACGCGCTCAGGGTGACATTGGGCAAAAGCGTGTCGTCCTCCGGCTTGCGCCGCGCAAATTCATCCACGTTGATAAAAGCCTTGTCGGGGACGATCCCGAACTTGACCTGATAGCGGGCGGCCGCCTCGGCTACCTTGCGGGCGATCGGTATCGGTTCATCGTCATACCACATCAATCCCTGTTTCATATTGCTCCTTTCAGTTGGCCCGCGCCGCTGATCCATTCGGCGGTCTCGTCAATCGCTGCCTGGACTTCCTCGTTTGTCACCTCGTCAAACTTTGGGAGCATCTTGGCTGGATAGCCGAGTTTGTCCGCTTCCATGCGCAAGTTGATCAGCCGCGCCTCCAGATCCTTGCGTTCTTTGCGCGCCGCGATCTTCTCAGTCAGGAACGCAATGCTCGCTTTGATTTGTTCGGCTTGCTCATCGATCACATCGACCGACCATCCCCTCACCTGCTCTGGAAGCCATTTATCCTGATCCTGTCCAATTTCTTTCAGGAGCGCCTCCTCTTCTTTGCGCAGCGTTCGCAAATCAGCCAGCTTGCGTTGGCGGATCGCTTCATTGGCCTGGGCCTCGGCGGTACTGGCCGGCTGGCCGGGCTTGCGCACGCCGGTAATCTCGATGGTCTCCTGGCCGCCGAACTGTTTCAAGGTCTTGCGGGTGAGTGTCAACACGCAGCCCTTGACCGCGGCGGGATCATCGCCAACGGCTTTGACCAACGCCTTGCGGTTGGTCGTATTCAAGGTAAACGGCTTGAGCGGGACCTCACGGAAATAGAGAACCAGCGTGTTGTTGAATTCGGGTGGGGTATCATCCTCATCCCCGGCAATCACCTCGACGCGGTCGCGGGTGGGCGTGCGAATCTGCCCGACCAGCTTGACGGTAAAGAGGTTGGGACCCGCAGCAAGGTGTGCGGGCTTGAGTCGTGTGTCGTAATCGGAAAATGAATGTTTCCCTGGCTTGCTCATGATTCCTCCTCCTGGGTTGTCCACGGACAACCTTGCTGATTAGAATAGGGACATTTGTTTAAGCGTGACATTCGCAACTGGCATCTCTCGACCTGGATCTGGCGCGGGCAGTAAAGCGACCGGCGCAATCTGCGTGGCCTCAGTTTGCAGTCCTTGAATCTCGTAACGATAGCCGTTCAAGCTGTACAAACGCATGTTCAACTGCGCCATCTTGACGCACATCGCGTCAATGTCCGTCCCATAGAACTGGATCAGGTTGGCGTCGATGAGCTCACGCGGGCAGCAACTCGCGCCGGCCAGCAGCATGATGCCCGATCCGCAAGCAGGATCGCAGACGGCGTAGGGTTCCACCGCGATGTTGTGCAGTTGGGCGATAGAGATCAGCGCTTTGAGGCTGAGCTCGACGCCCAAGAACCCGGCCATCTGGTATTCCGCCGTCTGGTCCACCGCGGCGACCAGGCGGGTGCGCATCTCGTTGCGGATGGCGTCCGGGGAGAGTTGCATCTGAGCAATCATCTGAGCAACGGCCCAGGGCGTAAAGAACTGGCTCTGCCGGTCACCCATGCCCAACAATTCAAATGTTGGACCGAGCACGTCAGCGTAGCTCGGCTCGCCTTCAGCCGCCTCTGTGCACGCCATGAGGATGGCAAACCCGCGCGCCATGCGGTCTATGCCGTGCTCCTTGTAATCTTCTCGCCATCGTTTCCACTGCGCTTGCACGGCGGGTGGATCGACTGGCTTTTCACCGCGGGCCAGAGCGTTGAACACCATCGGCATGTCATCGAGCAACCGGATGCAGATGTCGAGAAAGTCCTCATAGACGCGGCGGGCAGACATCCCATAGACCAGCGGCTCCAACGTGCGGGCCAGTTCCTGGGGTCCTTGGGTGTATGGGTCTCGAATCGTAATGGGCTGTGGCGTTGTCATGTTCTTTCACTTTGATGTGCGTAAACCAGATCGCAGTTCGGCCCAACCGCCCCGCGATCCGATACGCGCCTCGGTGACATCGGGGTCATTCAACATCTGGTTGACTTGGTTGATTCTGTAGCTCAACTGTGCTTGCAAGTCCCGCGCCTCTGCCTCGGTCATGGCGAGGTTCATGTGCTCGCCATTCTCACGGCGCAGTTCAATCGCGATCGAGACGGAGATGTTGTCTGCGCTATCCCGGGCCCCCGATGCACTGCAATCTGGAACGGTTTTGAAAGCCTTGCTGCCGCGCCGCTTTGTTCGTTGCCAGTTAGTTGTGTCCATGTTCATCAGTCCTTTTTAGTGATTAGTTCTTCTCTTTGAATCCCCGTTTTTTTAGATAATCAAATGCGTCGTACTCTTGCGGAACACGTCCCATGTGGAATCCATCCATGCGCTCTTTCTTTCTCTTTTTGAGGAGACGGAAACAACGCGAGCCGCGCTTGGCTTTGCACACCGGGCATGGTCGCGCCATGAGGTGACGATGAATGACCTTTTCCTCATCCGGCGTAAACACCGGCAAGCCGTATATGTTTGTTCTCATTTACTCTGCCTCCATCTCCAGCTGCACACTGCGCTTGGCCCGGCGCAATTCCAACGGTTGGACCTGGTCCGGGATGCCCACGCTCCGGCCAGAGCGCGGTGTCGCGCCCAACGTGACCATGTTGCCGCGCGCCGCGGTCGCGATGTCTTTCAAGAGCGACTGAATCTCGCCCGCGCTCCGGTCCTTCGGCGCTTTGCCGATCAACCCAGCCATGCGGTTGATCTGTCCTTCTAGTTCCTGATTCCCGGATAGGTTCATCGACCGCCATAGGTCGATAGTGTTCTTGATCTGCGCGCTCGCCTTCCCGACGAGCGCCCCCTTGTTCTTGTCAACGGATTCCAGGACGCTCAGGAATCCGTCATAGATGATGCTCATGGCCTGCGTCTGGATGTCCGCCATGAACTGGTTGACGAGCTCGTTCTGACGGCGGCGGGCATCGGCGACCACATCGGAATTCATTCTGCGCAGCGCCCACTCGCGGTCCTGGATGGCCGTTTCCTCGACCTGTTCCCGCTTGCGCTCCAACTCGCGTTCCGCTTCGATCCGTTCTTTCTCGGTCCAGTCCGCGGAGAGCTGCGAGGGCAGGGGGATGTACGAGAGCTCTGTCTCGTGCCCGAACGAACATGCAACCGCCTCTTTGGTAGGAATCGCGGTGCGGATACGGGACATGAACGCATCTACGAATTCATCTTCCGTCATGCGGCGATTCTTGAGACTGAGCGCCTTGGGGTTCAGGCGCAGCAGCCGGTGATAGCCCTGGCGCGCCGCGACGGAGTAAGCATCGACCATCCAATCCATTGTGCTTTCCCATCCAGCCACAATCTCTTTGCCCAGGTCGAGGTAATCGTTCTCGTACTTGGTATTTCCCTCTTTCCATTCCTCGTAAGCGCCCACTGGCACGAACTGGCCCCAGTAGGTTTTGAAAGAGTAGCGCTCCAGGTGCTTGCGCGCCCCCGAGTCCAGCGCGTTCAGCTTGCGCATCGTCTCGGGCGGGAGCAGTTTCTTGGAACCGAGCGACATCAGATCATCATAGACCTGGCGTTCCGCATCGTCCTTGGGCTGGGGCAGCCCAAGGTCCTCTAGCTGGATCTGCGTCTGAGCGCGCCATCGGCGGATGTGCAGCCGCACCAGCACGCCGTTCTGCATGATCTGTTTCCAGTCAACGGATTCCGCTTTGACCTGATCGCCGATCTGAAAGCGCAGATCGGCGACCGCCTTGCGAGCCTCGCTGACGAGTTTCGACTTGGCCTTTGGTGTTTGCGGTTGGATTGTGGATGCCATAGAAATAGCCCCCTTTGCTAGAGGGAGAGCCGGAGCCCTCCCCGACGTTAAAGTGACCGAGCCGACCGGCCCTTGGGTTGGAGCTGCTCGATCCGCGATTCGAGCACTGCCCGGTCTTTCATCTGCTCCCGATATTTGGGCGGGAGCAGGTCCATGTCGTTGCATTCTTTGACCGCCAAGAGCGTCATGAACTCGATATCGGAGGTCGATGGGCGGAACCGCTTGACCGCCTCATTCAGCGCCTCAGCGGGTTTGAGGTTCTCGTCCTCAACGAGCTCGGACGCCTTGACCGTGGCGGCCTCGATCTCTGCCCCGGTCCAGTTCTCGGTCCCGTCGAGCACGGCCTTGCTGACCTTGACCTCGCCCAGCCCGTAGCGTCGCGCCATGACGGAGAAGATACTCGCGCGCTCTTCGCGTTCGGGGACGAGAAACGGGATTTTCTTGTCAAAGCGACCGGGCCGGCGCAGGGCGGCGTCGATCATGTCCGGCCGGTTCGTGGCCGCCAGGAAAACAACCTTGCCGCGATGGGTGGTATCCGACATGAATTCGAGCAAGCGCTTGAACACGCGATTGGATACCCCGCTGTCCCCTGTTCCCCCGCGGCTGACGGCCTGGTCAATCTCGTCGATGAACACCAGCACCGGCGACATCGCCTCAATCGCACGGAGCGCCCGGTCGAGGTTGCGTTCAGTGTTGCCGACGAATTGCCCGAAAATCTTTGCTGGATTCAGGATGACGCAGTTCATCCCGCTTTCCTTTGCAACTGCCTGCGCCACAATCGTCTTACCTGTGCCCGCGGGTCCGAGGAGCAAAATCCCCATGGGCACACGGGAGTAACGCTGATCGCGGACCGGCTTGATGACGGAGCGGGTGAAGAACTCTTTGACGTGCTGCAGGCCGCCCACGTCTGCAAAGGTGAATGAGGGCGTCATCATCTCGACCACCTCCCCGAACTCGGCGGCGATGATGGCGTCCTTGCGGTTGCGGATGAGCTCGCGGGTGACCGTGTTGTCGTTCTCGACCGCTCGCAAGCAGATGTCTTCGACATGCATCCGGTTCAGCATCGCGGTCTCAGCCGCGAACGATTCAACCGTGAGCCCGTCTTCCATGCACAGGTTGCGGGCCTGCACCTGCGACTGGATGTATGCACGCCGCGCTTCATAATCGGGAAGCGGGATTTCTACCTGTTCGTACTTGCTCGCGGCGCGCCGGAGGGCGGGGTGCAGATCGTTCACATTCTCTGTCACGAGGATGACCACGTTTCCGGTATCGGCGATGCGCTTGTCCGCGCCCCACCGTTCCAGCATGACGAGCGTGGAGCGATCGTCAGGTGACATCATGGCAATCTCAGCGTTGGGCACAATCGTCTCGGCGAACTCGATGATGACGGCCGCCTGGCCGACGATTTCGCCGTCCTGCTCGTCGACCGCGTTGTGGAGCAGCGTCTCAATGAGCTGCAAGGCCCGGGCGGGCGCTTTGGGGAGTGGCGGCTTTTGCCCAGGTGCGGCGGCGCCGGTGTTGCCAATGCCGAGTTGTGCGAGAGCGTTAGCGGTGGGATCGACGGGAGCAGACTGGTCGGTGTAGCGGTCAAACTCATCCCGCATCGAAGGCATTGCGAACTGGATTCCCTCAGCGAGGTTATAGCGGACCAATACCTTTTTCTTGGCGAGCACCTTGAACAGGTACTCGGTCAAGGGCGTGTCCCCGACGGCATAATCGCGGGTGTTAAAGTTGACAATGAACGCATGAGCCTGACCGCTCGAATACATCCCAATCAGGTCAGTCATCCATCGCGGTGTGTTGCTGCTCATCTTTATCATGGTGGTGGGTCTCCTTTGCTGAACTGCTCAATCTAGTGCTCGTGAACGTGCGTTCCGGTGTTCAGGTGGGCGTCGTCGTGGCGGTGTCGTTCGATCTGGCCGACTTCGGCGAAATCCACACCCGATGCCCGCAGTCCCTCGACCGCTTGCTGGATCGCAACCTTCGCGGCGTCGAACTCGCCGTTGGCAACCGTGATAGAAACCTGACCATCTGGGAAAATTACAACATTGACTCTCATTTTCACATCTCCATTGTGACAACGACCGCGCCGTTGGCGGCCTTCTGAACCTCTTCAACCGCGAACTTGCTGCGGAGAACATTGACAACCTGTTGTTGCACGAGCGCCCCGGAGATGGTAGTGAGGAACTGGGTGATCTGAGCGACGATCTTCTGACTCTCTGGCCTGGACAGTCGGTATCCAGTGACCTCGACGGTGAAACCTTGCACGTCAACGAAGACCTTGACCTGGAGGTTCGCCCCGATCCACATCTGGAATGGGGTCTGAGAATTGACGGTGATTTCCCCAGTGAGGTTCTGCGCTTTGGCGAACGCCCGCATTGCCTGCTCAATGATCTGGGGCGTCAGTGTTTTGGCGAGAGCGGCGTTGCTGATCCGGGCGTTGACCCGGGCTGCGAGATTGCATGGCATGATTCTTTATCTCCTTGAGTGATTGAGTAGGGCGGATTTGACGCGCCGCCCCTCGCGTCTCTGCGGGTAGCGTAGCCCGCACGCTTACTGATGGCACGCACAGGCGCACCCGGCGCACTGCGCGTGCAGGTTGTTCTCGCAATAGGGGTGGAAACTCTGCTGGTCGGCCTGGGCCTGCTTGAGCGCCTTGTCCAGTTCCGCGCCGGTGGTCCAGATCGCGGCGGCGAGCGTCCTGGCGAATTTCGAGTTTCGGACGATGTCATCTTCGTCGGAATCCTCGGCGATACTCCAGGTCGCAACCTCCAGCGCGGTTTGGACGACCTGAAGTTCCTGGGCGGTGAGGTTGAGCGGATAGCGTTTGTGCTTGAGCTCCCGCTTGATGAGGGCGATCTCCGCGTTGGTGATTTTCATCTCCGCAACGTATTGGGGAATGGCGCGCCAGTGTTTGACGGCCATGATCTTGCGCTTGTTGGAGTGGAGCGCGCTAAGCCGGTCTTGGGGTGTGGTTGCGGTCGAAGCGTACATGAAAACAGCCTCCTGTTGAATTGATTCTCAGAGAGGCTGTGTTATAATTGCAGTTAGCCTGTCTGAGTGGTAACGTCACTCGGTCGGGTCAGAGATCGGTCGGGGATGTCAGCCCCTTCCGGTCTCGTTTATTTTTATGGTCCTATTATATCGAATGTTCTGTATTTTGTCAAGTGCTTTGGGGGAGGCTTGTTTTAGGCGGCGAGGAGGTGGACGGAATTGGAGGGAGAGGGAAAAAGCGCGATAATGGCGTAACCTAGCACTGCATCATTGGAGGCTCCCCGTGAACATCATCCGACGTAGGGCAACC
>JBAVQS010000135.1:0-31148 GCA_049694275.1 Anaerolineae bacterium
GGCAAAGTATTTGGCCGAAAATAACTTGAACACTTTGTGGTACACTTGATCGCACTCCAGTCAGAGTGAGGCCAAGTAACCATGTCTAGATCGAGACGACGCCGGATCCATCAGTGTGGCGGTGGAACCTGCCACCGTCACCCGTATGGCTCCGTTGCCCAGCAGCACCGAGCCATTAATCGCGTACTCGCGAGTTTGGATGAGAAAAACCGTCGCCGCTTCGTTGGATTGCTAGCCCTTCAAGAAGGCGATCGCAGTATTGCACCTTTGTCCCGCATCACCGGACTGAGTCGGACCACGATCCATCGGGGTAAGCGCGAGATCGAACATCCCGCGCCTAGAGCGAATTCCTGATTGGTTTAAGGCATGAGATAACCGCAATGCGCAAACCAGGCCTGTGCATCTTCGGGCGTGATCGTCTGAAAAGCCCGATCTAACGCGTCGACTAACGCCTCAAACGTCCGCGCTTTCAGGCGGCGCAAGACCGTTTTGATCTTGGCCCAACATTTTTCAATCGGGTTCCAGTCCGGCGAATAGGGCGGTAAATATGCCAAGCGCGCCCCCCGCGCGGCGACGGCGCGGCGGGCTGCCTCGCTCTTGTGCACATTCAAATTATCAAGCACTACCACATCGCCAGGACTCAGCGTAGGCGCCAAGACTTGCTCCACATACAGATCAAAGGCATCGCGCGTCATCGCCCCTTCCAACACCCAGGCCGCCGTGACCGTCGTCAGGCCGAGCGCCGCGATCAAGGTATAGTGAGGGCCGGAATAGCCGGGCGTGGCTTCCGGGACACGCACCCCCGGTGCGGCCCGGCCAAACAGCCGGGTTAACCCCAAATGGACGCCGCTTTCATCGATAAATTTGAGGTGGGCGGCGATGGTGCGTAAGGTCTCTTGCGTCTGGTCGTGAAACTCCTGACGCAGTTGCTGGACGCGGGCCGTGTCGCGTTGACTGTCATGCAACGACTTTTTTTCGCGGCAACTGGAGCCGGTGGAGTTCGCGGCACATCATACTGGGATTCGCCTGCACGCCCGTTTGCGCCGCCACCAGGGTACAGAGTTCTTCCAGCGTCGCATCCGGTTGGTGTGCGACGAGGTGTCGAATGACTGCCGCATGCGGTTGCAACAGCCGCCGGGCTCCTCCGGCATGCGGTAAGGGCGCGGTGCGCTGGGCGTTGCGAAAGATGCGCCACCACTTTTCAACGCAGGACAGGCTCACCCCGAAGGTCTCGGCGATTTCGGGTTGGGGTAGATTGGCATCGCGCACGGCCGCGATGACGCGTTCACGCAGATCAGCAGAATAGGCTTTCATCGTGCTCAGCTTACCACATTTACCCCTTACTGCCAAAGGGAATTCGCTCTAAGCGCCGAGGCCGCATTCGCCAACCCGGCGCTGGTCGCCCGCTCACCGAAAAAAACAGCCGGGTATTCTCGATGCGCTTGATGAGCTCCTAACGGACGCCACCGCCGGCGATCCGATGACCGGGCTCAAGTGGACCCGCAAGACCTTGCGCAAATTGACCCGGCGCCTGCGCCGCAAGTTCCGGGTGGGTCGTACCACGGTCGCGCGATTGTTACGGCTCAAGCGCTATGCGTTGCGGGCGAATCGCAAGCGGCTGAGCCGCCATCACGACCCGGAACGCGATCGCCAGATGCGCTACATCGCGCGACAGCGCCGCAAGTTTCTCAAAGCCGGTTGGCCCGCCATTAGCGTGGATACGAAGAAAAAGGAGCTGATTGGAGCCTTCAAGAACTCGGGCCGGACCTGGCGGCAAGCTCCGCTGGAGGTCCTGACGACCGACTTCCGGCAAGATGCTGTGGGCAAAGCTGTGCCCTACGGGATTTACGATCTCGCCCGAAATGAAGGCTATGTCGTAGTCGGGCAATCCCATGAAACCGCGGCGTTTGCGGTCGCCACCATTCGCTCGTGGTGGTTGGACGTGGGGCGTCAAGCCTACCCGGGTTGCCACGAACTCCTGATTGAAGCGGATAGTGGTGGGGCCAATGGGTATCGCAACTGGCTCTGGAAAGTGGGTCTGCAAGCGCTCGCGAATGAGTTCAATCTCATGATCACCGTTACGCATTACCCGACGAGTGCCTCAAAATGGAATCCGGTTGAACACCGGTTGTTCAGTCCAATCAGCCGCAATTGGGCCGGACAGCCACTGAACAGTTTTGAGACCGTGTTAAAGTTCATTCGCACGACGAGCACTGAGACCGGGCTACGCTGTCGAGCCTGCTTGGATAAGACCGAGTACGCAACGGGGCTGAAAGTGACCAAAGCACAGAAGGAGCAGCTTCACTTCGGGTGCCGTCGTATTCTGGCCAAGTACAACTACACGCTTCGACCGCAAACCGAGGTTCGTTGAAAAGTGTTCAAGTTATTTTCGGCCAAAGACTAAGGCCCGCGCGCCTGCATAGCTGATAGGGTCACCAGTTGCGCGTCCAGACGCAGACCCATAAGATTGGGGATAGTTTTGTCGGCATGCTGCTTTCCCGAAACCTACTCTTATGTGACTAGTTGCGCGAGCGGCGGACCAAGTCACGGCTCGCCTCTGACCAATCAGGAAATTGGAAGGTGAACCCCGCTTGCAACAACCGGCCCGGGATTACTCGCCGGCTCTTGAGCACCAACTCGGTCTCTGTCCGTAGCATGAACGTTCCAAGCTCAAGCATCCAGCGCGTAGCAGGCAGCCCAAACGGCATCCCCCAGGCCGTACGCAGATGATGCATGAACTGGTTATATGGAACAGGATTGGGAGAAGCAAGGTTGACGGGCCCTTCCAGCTTCTCGTGCTCGATGAGCCAAAACACGGCGCGGATGAAATCCTGGTCATGAATCCACGAGACGTACTGGCGGCCATCCCCTGCCCTGCCGCCGAGGCCAAAACGGACCAGGCGTAGCAGTGTGTCAAATACGCCGCCACGGTCAGGGCTCATAATCATAGCCGAGCGCATGAGGACCTTGCGCGTGTCGGGCGTCTGGGCTTTATTTGCCGCCCATTCCCACGTAGTCGCAACGTCAATACTGAAACGCCAGGTCTCGGGAACATTCGGCTCGGAGCCGCCGAGGATACCGCTCGTCTCGTCATTAGGTGCATCATAACGGTGCGCATAGATCGTGGCTGTGCTTGCCTGGAGCCAAACGCGTGGTGGATGACTGACGCGAGCGAGTGCTTCGCCGATGACCTTTGTGGATTTCACCCGCGATTCCATAATCAGCCGCCGGTTCGCGGGCGTATAGCGACAATTGACGCTGCGCCCCGTCAGGTTGATCACAACATCCGCGACGTCGAGCTCGGCCACCCAATCGCCCGGCGTCTCTGCATCCCACATGACGACACGCCAGGGAGCCTGAATGGGCTTGCGGCTTAGAACGACCACCTCATGTCCCATCTGGTGAAATGCCCGTGCGAGAATCGTCCCAACCTGCCCACTGCCACCGGGGATAATCACTTTCATAGTCAAACGCAATCGATCTTTTGGAATCGGGGCACCAAATTGCCCATTTGTTTTAGGTCCTTGCCCGTGCTAGAATGCTTTACGTATTCAGGCGGTCATCAGTTTCACATAGATCTCTTCAAGCGCCGATTCCTCGACCGAAAGATCGACCAATGCCCAATTGTGCGCCGAGATCTGGTCGAGCATGTGTGCCATCTGAGGCACGTCGGTAGTGCGAAAGACATAGTTGCCATCACGGTGGGTGTATTCGAGGGGCTCGTCGGCCCGGAAAACGATCTGGTACTCGCGACTGCCGAGGCTGCGCCGAATGGTTTCCATGCTGTCGCAGATGACCATGCGCCCATTCTTGATGATCGCCACCCGGTCGCAGATGTGCTCGACGTGAAAAAGATTGTGCGCGCTCAAAAGAATCGTATGTCCCTGCTGGCGCAATGTCTTGAAATAGTTGATAATAAAGAACGAGGTCAGCGGGTCGAGGCCGGAATTGGGCTCGTCGAGAATAAGGAGTTTGGGGTCGTGCAACAGGGCGCGGGCAATCGCCACTTTGCGCTTCATCCCTTTAGAAAATTCGCCGGTGAGCTGGTCCTGTTGGGGGAGATTGAGTTCACCGAGCAGCTCATCGATCCGCGCCTGCGCCTGTTTCCGGGGTAACCCATACACCTCAGAAAAGAACAAGAGATACTCGCGGGCGGTCATGTTCTCATAGAGCGGGCTCTCTTCCGGCAGGTATCCGATCACGCGCTTGGCCGCGGTGCTGTCCTTGCTCATATCATGGCCCATCACGCGCACCTCGCCGGAGGTCGGAGCGACTAACCCAGCAATCATTTTGAGCGTGGTGCTCTTGCCCGCGCCGTTGTGGCCGATAATGCCGACAATCTCACCGTCGTCTACATGAAAATCGAGCGCGTCGACGGCAGTAAACTTTCCATAGTGCTTTGAAACCTGTTTCAATTCAATCATATGCACATCATCCTCAGTATCGCCAAACGAGAATTGACGCGGCTGCGCTCGCGCTTTCGCGGGCGCGCCCGATATGTGTTCCTCCTGATTGTCCTTGCCGCGGTCGGCCTGGCCGTGCTCACTTATCGCGCATCGCCGAGCATCGGCCGCGGGCTATATCGCATCGGGGTTTCACCCGGCGGGCCGCACATCCAGGACGGACGCTTTAGCCTAGTCGAAATGGACGCCGCAACCGGGCAACAGCAGCTCGACAGCCGGGCGATTGACGCCTATATCGACGGCGCGCAGGTGGTGGCGCGTAACGACGACCATTCCCAATACGCGGTGAACGCGCTCAAGCAGGTGCTGGAAAAGAGCGAACTGGCGCGGATCGGCGAACAACCGGATATCACCAGAACTTTTCCCCTGCGCATCCAGGTGAATTATCTCACATCACCCGATGGGACGTCTACCGGGGGCGCTGACAATACCGACGCGGCGGTCGCCGAAGAATTGCGTAAAGCTCAGAACGGCGATACCTCGATCGGGTCGCCCGGCGACAAGCAGATCATTATCCCGTCCCTCACCGCGCCGCCCAACCCGTTCGCGCAGGTCATTCTGGCGTTCCTCTTTATCCTGCCGGTATTTATGGTCAGCGTCTTTTTCACGAGCGGGTTCATGGATGAAAAGACCAACCGCCGCCTCATCATCCTGCTGTCCGCTCCATTGACGCCGTTCCAGATCATTATCGGCAAGATGATTCCTTATGTGACCTTTGCGCTGGCCGGCGTCCTGGTGATCAGTTGGGTCACCCATGGCGACCCGCTGCTCTCCCTCGCAATTTTTACGCCCGCCATCCTGTTTATCTTTGGTATCTATCTGATCGTGCCCATGCTCTATCGCACGTTCAAGGATACCACCTTTATCTCGATGCTCGCGACGGCGATGACCACCGCCTACTTGATCTTTCCCGCCATGTTCTCCGGTCTGTCGGAAATGGCCTATATGTCCCCCATCACCCTCGCCGTCAAGATGTATCGCGGTGAAGCATTTGGCATCCGGGAATATCTCTTCTCTACCCTGCCCCTTACCCTTATCTTTGCCGGCGCGCTCTATGTCAGCACCCGCGTGCTCAACGAAGAGTACCTGATGGGATACCGCCCCATTCACCGCAAGCTCGTCGACGCCATTTACCTCGCCATCAACCGCAAGCACACTTATCTCTCAATTCTGGTCCTCAGCCTCGCGCTAATTCCGCTCGTCTATATCGTCCAGTTGATCGTCCTCGCCATCTCCAGCAATGTGCCCACCCGCTTGACCATTGGCGGCATCCCCATTGCGATCGCCGGGATGCTCGTCGCCGCCGCCATGATCGAAGAGGTGGTCAAGTCCTCCGGCATCGTGGCCCTGAACGAGCATGGATATGTCCGCGGCTGGCGCGACACCCTGGCCCTCTCTTTCCTTTCAGCGCTCGGGTTCCTGATTGGCGAAAAGGGGCTGTTGCTCGTCTCGCTCGGCATCGTCTCACAATCCGGCCTGTCCGAAGCGCTGTTCAACTCGGGGCTCTTGCCTCTCCCCCTCGCCGCGCATTTCGTCTTTACCTTTATCGTCTGCGCGCTGACAACCCGGCTACGCGTCCGCTACCCGCTGGCGATCCTGGCGGCCACCTTTGTCCACTCGGTTTATAACTATATCCTGCTCGGAGGTATCCGGTGAACGAGTTCCTGGCGATTATCAAAAAAGAACTGCGGGCCATCGCCCGCGAGCGAACCATCCTGATTGCCATCGTCATCCAGTTGTTCATCGCCTCGTTCTCGTCCGCGCTGCTGATTGGTCTCCTCTCGATCTATGATCCCAACTCGATGACCATCAACGCGAACGTCCCATTGCGCGTGGGCATCATGGGCGACACCGCGACGCCGCTGGCCGGATTCCTGCGCGAGCGATCCATGCGGATCGTCCCGCTCGGCGGACCGGATGACGCTGCCCAGGCCTTTCAGACCGGCAAGGTAGACCTCGTCCTCCAGGTTCCGCCGGACAACGGCGGGGCGATGAACATGCAGATGTTCCTCCCGCGTTCGGAGGTCATCTCGTCGTTCATCCAGATCTTTATGCACGAGCCGTTGAAAAAGTACGAGAACTATTTGCGCCAGGAACGCGGCATCGTCGTCAACTTTACCGACCTGACCGGCAAGCCCTCGACGACCTTTGAATTTCTCTATTCGGTGCTGGTCCCCCTGCTCATGTTCTTCCCGGCGTTCGTCGCCGGGAGCCTCGTAATCGACTCACTCTCGGAAGAGCTCGAGACGCATACGCTCGAAACCCTGTGGTCGGCGCCCCTCTCGATCAACACCATCCTCGCCGCCAAGATCGGCGCCGCGCTCGCCGTCGCCATGCTCCAGATTCTCCTCTGGCTGGCGCTCTTGCGCGTGAACCAGATCGATATTCAGAATATCGGGTTGGTGTTTCTGCTGGCAACCTTTTCCGCGGCGATCCTGATCACGATCTGCGCCTTTATCGCTATGCTCCTCCGCGACCGCGAGCGATCCCAGTTTCTCTATTCGATCTTTATGCTAACCGTCGGGAGCCTGAGCTACCTGATCGCATCCTCGCCTTTGCAGCTCGTTACCCGCCTGTCCATTGGGGACTATTATACGGGGGTTATCGATGTCGCCAAATACGGCCTCATCCTCGCCGCGCTCCTGTTTGTCCTCTTCCGCTTCCAGCGGCGGCTCATCAGCCCGTAGGGCGCGTATGCGACAGGTTTGAAACCGGGCCCTCCCGAAGCAGCTTGTACATGAGAACGGTCGGGTCCAGAGCGCCGTTTGCGCTCTGCGCGTATTCGGGGATAACGCCAGCGCGGGCATAGCCCAGAGCCAGGTAGAGCTTCTCAGATGGGTCCCCCTGGCGCGTATCGAGGACCAGCGTAGTACGCCCAGCTTTCCGCGCCTCCTCTTCAATAGCCTGCATTAGCGCGCGCCCGATTCCTCGGCGGCGAAACCGCGTGTATACCATGAGCTTGGCCACCTCGGCGCGATGGGTCGCATTCGGACGAGTTGCCATCACCAATTGAACGGCCCCCGCCACCTGCTCATCCACGCGGGCAACGAGCAGCACGTGATGAGAACCGGCCAGGTCGGCAAGCACTTGTCGCCAATAAGTCTCCGCATCCAGATCAGATAGCGGAAAAAGAAAGCCCACGGACGCGCCGCTCGCTACCGTCTCTTGCAATAAAGCGACCAAGTCCGGCAAAAACACCAGGACCTGGTCGACGGTGGGGCGAAAAATATTCACCTTTATTCCCCCTCTACCCCTCCGAGCAAGAACCGGCTCAGCAAATACTTTTGGAACACGACAAAGATCAGAACGACCGGCACACACATCAACATCGCCGTCGCCGCGATCATGTTCCAGGATGCGCCGGTTGGCCCCACCATCCCCGCAAGGGACATAGCAAGCGTGACGTTCTCGCCATTGTCGATAAAGAGCCACGCCATCGCAAATTCGCTGTATCCCGCGAGGAAGGCGACGAGCGCGGCGACCGCGATCGACGGCAGCGCCAGCGGCAGCGTGACCCGCCAGAACGCGCCGAAGAAATCAGCGCCGTCGATAAAGGCCGCCTCTTCCAGCTCCCGGGGGACCGATTGAAAAGCCGAGCGCATGTTCCAGACACAGAACGGCATGGCGAACGCGGTATAGACGACGATCAGCCCAAACAGCGTCGTACGCACCTGTAAGAGCGAGAGAAGGATAAAGAGCGGCGTCATCAGCGCGACCGGCGGCAGGAGTGTGCCAAACAAGAGCGCAAAGAGGCCGGCGCGCTGGCCGGGAAAGCGCAAGCGCGCAAAGGCATAGGCCATGCTGGCGCCGAACGCCACCGAGAGGAGCGCCGCCCCGCCCGAGACGATCAGGCTATTGCGCAAGAGTCCGAGGAACGACAGATCGTGCGTCGTGTGCGCCCAGACATTCGCAAAAACGTCCAGGGACCACAGCCTGGGCACGATGCGAAAATCAAGCGGCCACCCCTGGATATCCGCGTCAAAAGCCATCTCGGCCAGGCCCCAGATCGGGATGAGAACAAAGAGCCCCACGAGGACGAGGAGGAATTGATAGAGCGATTGCTGCCAGCGCGACAGTTTAGGCATAGGTCACCCCCTCCGCGGCGCGCGTCTGGCGATTGAATCCGATGAGAAACAGGAGGAGCACAATCGCGGTAAAAATATTGATGGCCGCCGAAACGGCAAACTGCCCGCCAAAGCCGCGCGTCGCGTCAAAGAGGTAAAAAGAGATGGTCGCGAGCGTCATCAACGGATACGGTGGGCGCATCACGTAAAAGAGATAGAACTGGTTAAAGGCAAAAATGGTGCGAATGATGAGCGCCGGCGCGAGGAGCGGCAGCAGGAGCGGAAAGGTAATATAGCGGAACCGGGTCCAGCGGCTCGCCCCATCCACCGCGGCGGCGTCATCGACCTCTTTCGGAATGAGGGATAGGCCCGCCGTCGCCGCCAGCATCATCAACGGGAATCCCAGCCAGAGTGAGGCGAGCAGCAGAACCCCCAACGCCATCTGCGGATCGCTCTGCCAATAAATCGGCGTTTGCAACAGCAGGCTGAGCCAGCCGTGCGTCGGCTCGAAAATGTGCTGCCACATCAACGCGCCTACAAACTCGGGAATCGCCCAGGGGAGAATAAAGAGGGTGCGCCACCATCTTTTAGCAAACAGGCCGCGCTGGTTGAGAATCAGTGCGATGACAATCCCGAACACGGCTTGCAGCCCCACCGAGAGCACAGTCCAGAGCACATCAAAAACCAGCAGATCCGGCCCGACCCCCGTAAAGAGATTGGCGAGAAAGGAGGGCCCGGCGTAGTGGACCTCGCGCGTATTCAACCCCGACGAGCCAATCGGCACCATCGCCGGCTCTCCCCGATCGGCAAGGACCACCTGCGTCGTGATCCGGCCGTTCTCGGCAAATGAGACGATGACGGGTGCGACCTGTCCGGTCACGCCGCGCCAGACCTCGCGCATGATCCCGCCATTCAACCCATCCCTGATCGACAGCGCTGAAAAATCGGTCAGGCTCATCGCCCCTTCATACAGAAAGGGGAAAAGGGTAATCAGACCCAAGACTACCATTCCCGGGATGAGCCACGGGAGCGCAAACCTCGTCTCGCGCCAAGTCACCCCAAAAGCGCGGGTCATGCCCCCCGCGCGGGTTTGCCGCCGCGGCGCCCGCGCACTGGCCCATAACCGCCGCGCCCACATCGACAACGGCAACCACACCTTGTCACGCAAACCACCGGCGGCGGCAACGGTCAGGGGGACGCTGAGCGTCAGCACATACTGCGGCCACTTGGTCGGCCAGACGATCAAAAAGGCAAAACCGATCAAGAGCCAGAGCGCCAGGACGCGGTATTTACGCCAGAGCGAGGGCAGCCCGAGCGCGGCGAGAATCGTAATCGGCGCATCGAGCATGAACAGAAACACACCCGGGTGCCACGGCACGGACCCGGCAAGCCAGACCAGCGGCTGCCACATCGGAAGATTGGCCGAAGTCACCCCCTCGCTTTGGGCATAACCAAAATGATAGAACAAGGACTCGCGCAGGCGGTTGATCGGGTCCGGCCAGAGATACGGATCAGCGGCAAAGAAAATCGCGACGGCGAGCATTCCCCAAAGTGCCACCGGAACCAGCGCGCGGGAGATGGCTTGAAGGTTATGCCTTGCCGCGGCCTGGTGCTCGCGCCACAACCAATCGATCACGATGGCCGCGCCGACGATGCAATAGGTATATTTGCCGGCTGCAGTCAGCCCCAGCGCGATCGCCGAGAGGACTAGCCAGCGATTCCACCTGTGATTCGAGCG
Source organism: Anaerolineae bacterium (assembly GCA_049694275.1). Taxonomy (GTDB): domain Bacteria; phylum Chloroflexota; class Anaerolineae; order UBA4142; family SHND01; genus JBAVQS01. The sequence goes on from JBAVQS010000135.1 coordinate 10,266, forward strand.
ATAATAGGCCAGAACGGCGAGCGCGCTCGTAAAAGCAGGCGCCGCCTCGACCTGCACCTGGCTGACATACTTGATATCCCAAGTATGAATCGCCAAAAGCAGCGCGGCGAGCGGGCTGAAGAGCGCCAGGATGAAGACCTCAAGCGAACCGAACAGCGCCGCCGCGGCGCGCGCATAGAGCAGGTGCGGCTGAGGTAAGGACGGCGCAGGGGGAGCGGTCGTCGGCCGGTCAGGGATTTCGGGCGCGGGGGGAAGCGACGCAATCGCAACCCCATAGATGATCTTTTCCAGCGGCGGGTGCTCGGCGCGATAGTTCTCCTGGGTGAACGCCGCCCAGTCCCCGTTTTGAATCGCGGTCGCATATTGCTGCCCGGCGCGCAAATAGTCGTCCTCATCGTAATCGATCGGGAGTAAATTGACCGCGCGCCAGCGGAGAGCAAGGGCAATCAAGAAAATGAACAGAACCGCAAGGAATCGTAAGGCGAGTTTGGATTTGTTCATGGCTCAACCCGGGACCCTGTGAAATCACCCATCATTGTATCGTGAAATGAGGGAACGGCCAAAAGCCAAACCGGGCGCGTGCGTGGAGGGGCATTGACAAGACCAGCGCCCAGGGTATCATAATGGCATCATGAGCGAGGACAAGGATAGCATTCACACTGAAAACCAGAGTGGTGGGATCAACATCGCCGGAGACGCGCGCATCGAGAACAGCGAGCTGGTCGGGCGCGACAAGATCGTGGTCGGCGCGGGGGCAACGAATGTGGCGATTAACAGTCGCTATGTCTGGCAAAACAATGTGCGCATCGGTAAGCTGGTCATCCCCGCGCGCCTGGTGCTCCTGCTCGTCGCCTTCGCGCTCGTCGCCGCGGTCGCCCTGTGGTACGTCTATGTCCCCGCCGCCTTTCAACCGGGCCAGACTGGCATCCTCATTGCGGAATTTGGGCAGCAGGACTCGCAGGGCAATTTGCATGGCTCGGACGACGGCAAGCGGCTTTCGGAATGGATGTACCGCCAGCTCGAACAAGAGCTTTCAAATCTCCCCAATGCGTCGAGCCTGATCATCTGGCAGGACAGCATGAGCCCGCTGCAAAAGCGGACTCTTATCGGCGTCATTCCGGATGAAGCCACGGCGAAACAGATTGCGGCGAGCACACATGCCCACATCGTCATTTATGGGATACTCAAGGCAAACCAGAACCCGGCGACCTTTGTCCCCTCCTTTTATGTTCCCGACATCCAGGGAGAGGCGGACGAGATTGTGGGGAGCCAGGCGCTGGGCGCCCCCTTCCCCTTGCAGCTCCCGCTCGATTTCGGTGACCCGCGGGTAGGCACGTATATGACGACCAACCTGCGGCCGCGCGCCGATGCCCTTGTCTGGTTCGCCGCCGGACTCGCTCAGGATCTGACCGGCGACTATCCAGGAGCGTACCAAACGTTCAAGGAGGCCGAACAACATCTGACGGGATTGGACGCGCAGCAGGGCAAGCAGGTCCTGTATTATTTTATCGGGCGGGTCGCTCTCTCCGTCGCATGGAATGACAACACGCCGCACGTGTTCAACTCGACACAGGCGGCGCTGGACGAGGCGGAAAAAGCGTTCAAAACCTCGCTCCAGGCCGATCCCACCTATGCGCGTGCCGCTTTCGGCCTCGGCCAGGTCTATTTTCAACGGGCACAGCGCATGGCGCTCGCCGGGGCGGTGACGCCCGACCAGATCCAGCCGCTCCTCAACCAGGCCATTCAACAACAACAGCAGGCCCTTCAGCTTGCGCCGCAATCCGCTGGATCGCAGGTCGAGCTCAAAGCCCGCGCGGCGCTGGCATCGTGCTATTTTCTGCTCGGCCAGGTTGCGTTGAGCGCCAACGACCCTGCGCAGGCGGAAAAGGATTTCAAGCAGGCGCTCGACCCACTGACCCAGGTGATCGGTCAAGCCGGCCCCAACGAGTACCGCTTTCTCGCCACCCTTTACCAGATTCGCGGGACCGTCTATTACGAACTGGGACATGCCCGCCTCGTCCAGGGAGACAAAGCGGATGCCCGAGCCCAATTCCAATCGGCCATCGCCGATTATGCGAACTGCACCCGGCAAGCGGACCAGTTCCTCTATGACGCTATCATCCAGGACCTCAGCAACAAGAATTGCAAACCGAATGTGGCAACCGTGAAACAGGCGCTGGAGGGAATCCAGTAATATGTGCAAACGCAATTGCAGTTCATATCATTGCGAGAGCAAAAGCTGTCATTGCGAGGAGCGCCTTTTGCGACGTGGCAATCTCCCTGGCGAAAATGGGATTGCTTCGTGCCTCGCAATGACAGGTTATGAGCAGAAGCGCCCTTTGCGACGGGGCAATCTCGTCGCGCTCTTGCTCGCGTTCGCCGTTGCGCTGCTCGGCTGCACCTCCACGCCGCAAGTGGTCAAAGAGACGGTGATCGTCGGGGTGACGCCAACGCCTGCCCCAACCAATCCGCCCGCCATGGATACGCCAGCACCCAGCGATACTGCAATAATCCCCTCCGTCACACCGGTCACACCGCCCCCCACCAACACGCCCCAGTCCCCGACGGCGACCCTCACCCCGCCCGTCGTCCAGATTGCGCTCATCGACCCCGGCGGGATGACGGTACTGCAGACTGCGCCCAACTCGAACGACCCGCTCGTCACAACGGCGTTGGTGTTCGATGTGGACGTCAGCATCGATACCACCAAGATCAAGGACGCGGTCGCCAACGTGGATATGCGCGTGCTCGATGCGCAGAATCGAACCGTTTATCAACACACCGAGATGACGGCGCGCTATTGCCTCTTTGGTGGGGATCAGATCTGCAACGTCTGGGAGTTTGGCAAGCAAAGCAACGCTTGGCCGAACAACGCCCCTGTACAGCGCGGGGCCTATTTTTTGCGGGCGTTAGCCACCGCCACGAGCGGCAGGACCCGCGCGGCGGAAGCGGCCATCTATATCGACCCGCGCCCGAACGGCCAGGACAGCCCGGTCCAGGTGCAGATCGTCCAGACCAACCCCGGCAATGACGACCAGTCTGTGGACAAGGCCATTGTATTCCAGGCCGAGGCGTTCGATACGCGGGTGGGGAACCAGGATGGAAATGGTATCGACCACGTCGATTTCTTGATCGTGGACCAACTGGGCAACGTTGTCCATCAGCACACCGAAAAGGTTGCCAAATACTGCGCCTTTAGCGGCGGCGAACCGGATTGCATCGTATGGGATTTTACACAGAACGGCAATCGCTGGGACACGGGGATTCCGGTCTATAATAAGACACAGTACTTTCTGCGCGCGGTCGCTTACAGCAGCAAGGATGGAACCACCGGGAGCGCGGATACCGAGATTCTGATCGGCAAGTGAGAGCAGTCAGCACGAAAGGAGCACCGAATGAGCAACAACATCAAAACCACCGGCCAGAGCGGCGGGGTCAACATCACCGGCGGAACGGTCACCAACAGCGAGATCGTCGGCCACGACAAGGTGACGATCGGCGGCGATCCAACCTTGGCGCAGTATATGGCCAAGTGGCGACAGGAGATGCAACAGCAAATCGACAGCATGTCGGGAATGTCGCCCGCTGAAAAGCAGGACGCCAAGGAGCAGATAGTCAAGATAGAGGACGAGGCTAAAAAGGGAGCACAGGCCGACAAATCGCGTTTGGAAAAGCTCATCAACGCTCTGGCGGCAATCGCGCCTGACATCTTTGAGGTCGCTGTTACCACCCTGAGCAATCCGCTTGCCGGTGTGGGATTAGCGCTGAAAAAGATCGGCGACCGCGCCAAGATCGAGGCCAAGTCAACCAGCAGCACGTAATCGCGGATGAGAATCGGGGCGGTTGGTAATCCGCCCCGATTCTCGTCCTCTACTTGCTCCCTTTGGGGGGCTTACCCTTGCACCAGTATTCACCCCGATCACCCTGCGCCTTGTGGCTGTACCACACCTCGCCGTTGCGCTCATAGCGTCGCATCTCGAGATTATGGATGGGACACCATGACGCGCTCTCCTGCGGCAACTCCGCCTCCATCTCGCCGCCGGTCCATGCATCGTCGAACAGCGGCTCGGCCATCGGCAATGGAGATTGGGGCTCGGGCGCTCTAGCTAAAGCGCTCCCGCCCTCGCGCCGGTCCACGCCGCGCCCGCTCGGCTCATAGCCCGACTGGAGCAGCCGCCCGATCAGGCTCTCGACCCGCTGGAACAATGCCGCCTCGCTCATCGCCCGCAACGTGAACCGCATCTCAAACCCACCCGGATTCCGGGTGAAAACATTGACGCTATATGGCGCCTCGTTCATGTCCGGCTCGGCCGCAGGGTCTGCCTGCGCCGGCGACTGACTCTTGCTGCCTTTATCCATCTCCCCCTCCTTGAGAGAATCCGCGAGCACCCTCGTTAGCTCTTGTGTTCTATTATACCATAATATATCGCCCTGCCGCACGGCAGGCGCGCGCCGAGTGTGCGACGTGACACAGGAACGCTCGTTCCGTTGACAGATTGCTGATTCGTGATACAACAGGGACAAATCCTCACATCCTCTGCTCAGGGGAATAGAATGATCCCGCATCGAACCCGAAGCAATATCCCGAGCAGGCTAAGGAGAAAAATCGTATGGGTGCTTTCGAAGGGCAAGTAGCCATCATTACCGGCAGTTCCCGCGGCTTTGGCCTTGCCATGGCGCAGGAATTCGCGCAGGCCGGCGCCAGGGTGGTCGTCTCGTCGCGGAACGCGGCCAGCGTCGACGCGGCGGTCAAGACACTGCCGAACCCGGAGCACGTGCTCGGCCTGCCGTGCGATGTGCGTGATTTGGAGCAGGTCGAGAAACTGGCGGACGCCGCGGTGCAAAAATTTGGCCGGCTGGATATCTGGATTAACAATGCTGGCCTCGCGCACGCGTACGTCAAAATGCTCGCTCTCACGCCGGCGCAGTGGCATGAATCTTTCGAGACCAATTTCTTTGGCGCGTATCATGGGTGCCGCGTCGCGCTGGGGATCATGCTGCCGCGCCACAGCGGCCAAATCATCAACATCCTCGGCATGGGTGCGGACCGCCCCTCGCCCAACCAATCCGCTTACGGGCCATCCAAAGCGGCCCTTTTGCAATTGACGCGGACGCTGGCGCAGGAATACGCCGGTACGGGCATCTCGATCAACGCCGTGCAGCCCGGCATGATCTGGACCGAGATGCTGACGAAGGCAGAGGGCGTGGATTCGCCACAACTGCGCGAGCGCATGGAGTGGGCCATGCGCGTGTTCGGCAATCCACCGGCAGTGCCTGCGCGCGCCGTGCTGAACCTGGCCGAGCATCCGGGCACAAGCGGCAAAATGCTTCGCGTCCTGACCCCCCGCGTCTTTATGCCGCGCATGTTGGGCGAAATGCTAGGCGCGGGGAAACGCAACCCACGGCCCTGGGAGAAATCGCAAAAGCGTTAAAAACCCGCCCCGTAATCGCGAGACGTTCAGTTCACAGGGATAATGAAACGGTCAATTCTTGACACCCCCGGTACCGGTTTTTGACCGCAATTTGACCTTCGCCCGTAATAATTCATTCGGACGCTTGTTGTCTTTGAGCGTCTGGTCAAACTCAAGTCCCCCAACAAGGTGATGCTAGCCTTCCTGCGGCCTGTGGCAGGAAGGCTTTATTTTTTCCAGGCAGGAGGGGGTGCAGCCCCAACTTTAACGCTGTGGCCCCGGACGGAGCTTGTCCCAATCCAGAACCATGGAGGCCAGAATGTCTCTATTCAGAAACCTCGTGCAGCGACGCCAGCTGCTGATCGCCGCCGTTCTTATCGGCGTGCTCGTCCTCTTGCTTGCGTCCGGGCCTGCGGTCAACGCGCACCCTCCGGCGCAAGCAGCTGTTCCACATTCGATTGCAGACCATCAGGACTGCGTGAGCTGCCATGCAACGGGAGTGGGCGACGCGAAGCAATTCCCTGCCGATCACCAGGGACGCACCAACTCGACCTGCACCAACTGCCATTTGCCAGCAGCCAGTAACACTACGACAACAACTCCCACCACAGGTTCCACTGAAACGGGGCCACTCTCGGTCGAGCAGTGGTCGTCGACGCAGTGCCAGGCTTGCCATCCCAAGGAGTGGAACGATTGGCTGACGAGCGGCCACAAGATGACGCTTGCCGACCAACTGCTCAATGCAGAGCACAATTCGTCGGAACCTTTGGAGCAAACCTGCTTGAAATGCCACAGCCCCGAACTAGGCAAGGAAAAGATCGAGAATATCGTCCAGCCAATCAGCACAACCGGTCCCTGGACACTGGTGGGACAATATGCCAACCTTGGCGATGCTCATGCCATCACCTGCCTGGCGTGTCACCAGACACACTCGCCCATGACCGGAAGTCCCGCCGCGGCCGGGAGCAAGCCGGTTACGAATATCGCGATCTATGACGCCTTTGCCCAACAGCACGTCGCCCCACGGCCGATTGCGCCCGTGATGAACGGCGACCAGGCAATCCCCGTCGCCGACACCCTCGCTAACCGCCTTTGCTACACGTGTCATGGCACCGAGCAAGCGGAGAGCAATCTCTTCGAGCCGGACAAGGCACCGGAGGGGGATAATAGCGTCGGCTCGGGCGATGACCGGACACTGATGGGTGCGCACCAGGGAATGCAGTGCGTCGCCTGCCACATGGCGGGCGGTAGCCATACGTTCGACCCGAGGCAATCCTGTCAGCAGTGCCACGCGCAAGGCGCAACACCGGCTTCGCTCGAGTTTGTGCAGCAGGTCCAGACAAGCTACACGGACAGCACGCTCAGCATGTCGTCCGGGGCTATGAGCTCGCTGAACGTTCACTTTCTCGATCCATCGCAGCTCTGGCCGCCGGTGTCGGTTGGTATGACGGCGGAGGACCAGGGCGACACGGTGGCGTACCACATCACCATCCACAGTCTCGCCGCCTGGGATATGTCCAACGTTGTCGTGCGCGGCTCCATTCCCTCCGGCTCAGGCTATCTCGATTCCTGGGTTCTCAATCGGAATAACCCGGGCAAGTTCACGGGCACGGATGTCGAACTGAATGTCGGCCACATTAGCGCAGGAGAAACCGTTGGACCGATCGTGTATCGCGTCCTGAAGGGAACGGCAAAGGACCTGACAGCGCGGGCGTGGGTTGTGTGGGAACAGCCGATGACCGGTTCTGCCAACTCGCCGAGCGCCACGATCTCGAAATAGGAATAGATTGCAAGAGTAACGAGAGAGGTTAAGGCAATGCTTGCATCCCGCGTTCGTCCGACATGGCCCCGGTATCTACAGGGGCCACTGATCGCGCTCGTATTTCTGGCTGGCGCGCTGTGGCTCGCTTCCAGCAGCGCAGCCGCTCCGGCCCAACCCAGTCTACTGCCGACAGAGAACGCGCCCGCCGAAATGCGCGTGGCCGTCCTATCCCCTACCTCAACCGTTTTCCCCTTTACGCGCAGCCCGATGGTGGCCCAAATGATCGCCAACATCCAGCAGACGGATGTTTATAACTATGACGCGTCTCTGAGCGGCCAAACGCCGATGATCGTGGGCGGCCAATCCTTTACCATGAGCACCCGCAATACCGCCTATCCGACATACGTGACCAAGGCCACCCAGTATGTCTATGAATTCATGCAAGCGCATGGCCTGGCGGTCAGCTATGACAATTGGACCAACGCCAATTACGGCCTCTCGGGCCGGAATGTGGTCGGCCAGATCACCGGCGCGACGCGCCCGAATGAAATTGTCTTGATCACCGCGCACATTGACGACATGCCGGCGAACGCCAGAGCGCCGGGGGCGGACGACAACGCCAGCGGCGTCGTCGGCGTCATGATGGCGGCAGCCCAACTGTCCGGCCATTCGTTCGAGCGCACCGTGCGGTTTATCGTTTTTACCGGCGAGGAGGATGACTATCTGGGCAGCGCGGCGTATGCGCAGGAATGCGTGTCAAAAGGCGAAAACATCCTGGCAGACTATAACATGGATATGATTGGCTGGGATGGCAATAATGATGGCGTGCTGCTTTTGCACATCCGTACGTCTTCCAATCCCACCGGATCCGCGCGGGACCAGGCGATTGGCAATGTGCTCACCCAGGTCGTGAGCGCGTATGGGCTCACCACCCTGTCGCCCCAGATTCTCGCCGACGGCGAGTCCGAATCCGACCAGAGCTCGTTCTGGAATGTGGGGTATCCGGCGGTGATGGCGATTGAGGATGACTGGAACGAAGAGAATCCCTACTATCACACGCAGGCCGACACGCTGCAAACGCTGAACATGCCCTTTTTCACCAGCTATGTCAAGGCCTCAGTGGGGACGGCGGCGCACTTGGCAATCCCCATCGACTCAAACAGCGCGACGGCGACGCCCACTTTTACCGGCGCCCCAACGCAGACGCCGACGCGTACGAACACACCGACCGGCCCAACCGCAACATCCACACGCACCAATACACCTGTGCCGCCGACCGCAACGCCGACGCGCACCAATACATCCACCGGCCCGACCGCAACACGGACCAATACCGCCGTTCTGCGAACTGCGACGCCGACCCGGGTTCCACCGACCGCCACACCCACAAGCAGCAGCGCAAACGTCGTGGTCAACCCTGGTTTTGAGAGCGGCCCTGGCGTTGGCTGGACCGAGTATTCGAGCGGCGGTTACGACATTATCGATACAACCCGCCCGCACACCGGCTCGTACAGCGCCTACGAGTGCGACTATAATGGCTGCACCGAATACGTCGAGCAGACCATTAAGGTCCCATCGAATGCAAAACTCACCTACTGGTGGTACATGACCAGTTCGGAAGGGACTACAACGGCGTATGACTATTTGCGCGTCCGGGTTTATTCGACGAGCGGGACGCTGCTGGCGACGTTGCGAACGTGGAGCAACATGAACGTTCGCGGTGTTTGGTCACAGGATACGGCGAGCCTATCCGCCTACGCCGGGAAGACAGTCAAATTGCGGTTCCTCGGCAAGACCAACAGCTCGCGGCCAAGCGCATTCTGGATTGACGATGTATCGGTGAAATAAGATACTCTGTGGAGATCGGATTGCCTGGCGCCGCGAATATGAAGAAGAATATGACAGACGCCGGGCGAAAAGCAAGAGGCTAAAATGCCACAAACAGCAACTGTTCCTCCAATCGTCAATCAGGCCATGAAACTCGCGTTGCGCTCGCCTGTGCACGGGACGAACAGCGCCTCCTATGATGCAATCGACGCTTACATCGAAGGACAAATGCACCGTCTGAACATCCCTGGCCTGTCTCTTGCCATCGTGGAGGGCGACAAGATTGTGCACTTGCGCGGTTTCGGTCATGCCTATCCAGGTGGCGAGTCACCCTCGCTCCAGACACCCTTCGTCCTGGGATCCACTACCAAGTCATTCACCGCGCTTGCGGTGATGCAGTTGGTGGAAGCCGGGAGGATCGAGCTGGACGCCCCCATCCAATGCTACCTGCCCTGGTTCCGCGTCGCAGACCCAGGGGCATCTGCCCAGATTACCGTGCGCCACCTGTTGAACCAGACGAGCGGCCTGCCCGAGTTGCCTGGGCAGATTCTCCTGGCCGATTTCGACAACCGACCAGACGCCACCGAGCGCCAGGCGCGTGCCTTGTCCACACTCAAGCTCACCCGCCCGGTCGGCTCGGCGTTCGAATACAGCAACTTGAATTACAACTTACTGGGGCTGATCATCGAGGTCGCCAGCGGTGAATCATACGCAGACTATATTCAAAACCATATCTTTACCCCGCTCGAAATGAGCCACAGCTATACCGCACAAGCCGAGGCGAAGCAGAACGGGTTGGCGGTAGGCCACCAATACTGGTTCACCTTCCCCTTCGCCGTGCCCAATCTTGCGACCCCGCGCGGTTCACTGCCATCGGGTCAGCTCATCTCCAGCGCTCAAGACATGGCGCACTACCTGATCGCATATCTCAACGGAGGCCGCTACGGCAACGTGCAAATCCTCTCGGCCCCCGGCATCGACGAGCTGCATCGCGGGGCGGTGGAATTCCGTGCGATGGGGATGTCGGTGGGCCAGTACGGCATGGGCTGGTTCATCACGGACACCGGCCAGGGCAATATTGTCTGGCACACCGGCACCGTTCCCGACTTTTCTTCCTATATGGCAGTCCTTCCAGAGCAGAAGAAAGGCATTGTTCTGCTCATGAACGCTGACCATCATATGATGGTCCCCGTATTCACAGAGTTTGGGATGGGTGCAGCCACTCTGCTCGCGGGCCAGCAGCTTGGGCCAAGCCCGCTTGGCTTCATTCCCTGGATTCCCTGGATGCTGCGCGCCTTGCTGCTCATCCCGCTCCTTCAACTAATCGGTGTCGTCGCCACACTGCAGCGGCTACGCCGTTGGCAGCGGGACCCGGAACACCGCCCGAGCCTTGCACGCATCTCGGGGCTTCATCTCTTGCTTCCGCTGATCCCGAACCTGTCATTAGCGGCTCTCCCGATCTATCTGCAGGCCCGCGGCGTGCTCCGATACATGAAGCTCTATCTGCCCGACGTGTCCTGGACGGCACTAATCTGCGGGGGCTTGGCCGGAATATGGAGCCTCCTGCGAACCGGGCTGATTCTCCGCGCCCTCCGAGACCGTTAAAGGAGCGATACGATGAATGAAAAAGCCAGATCCTATCATGTTGAGGATTTCTCGGCGGAGCGCCGCGTGATTTCCACCATCAACGGTCTGTATTGGCAGAAGCACTGCATGTACGGCTTGCTGGAAGTGGATGTCACTGTCTCAAGGCGGTTCATCCAGGATTACAAAGCACGCACTGGCGAGTTATTGTCCTTCACCGGTTACCTGGTCTTTTGCCTGGCCCGCGCAGTAGAGGAAAACAGCGAAGTGCAGGCCTACCTGAAAGGCCGCAAACAGCTCGTCGTGTTCGACGATGTGGACATCGGGTTAATGGTCGAACGGAAGATGGGAGAAAACCACACCTTGATGGGCTATGTTATCCGAGGCGCCAACCACAAGACCTACGGGGAGATCCACCAGGAGATCCGCTCGGTGCAGTCTACACCGGCGCCGCGGGGCAGAGGAATGCCGCGCTGGTTCCAGTCCGCCATACTGCTTCCATGGCCGCTGTCCAGGCTGTTCACGGCCTTGCTCTCAATGGCCACGAGCCGTGACCCGACGATTTTCACCTCAATGGCAGGCACGGTTGGCATTAGCTCGGTAGGAATGTTTAGCAAAGATCAGAGCGGCTGGGGGCTAGTTCCCTCAGAGCATGCGCTCGACTTGATCGTGGGAAGTATTGCATGGAAGCCAGCCGTCGTGGAGGGCCGGATCGAGCCGCGCGAGATCCTTAACCTGACGGTGGTGTTTGATCACGACTTGATCAACGGGGGCCCGGCGACCCGGTTTACGCGGAGATTAGTAGAGCTGATCGAGAGCGGATATGGGCTGGAGGAGAAACAAACCCCAACCGCGGTTGACACCGAGGCAGTGGCAGCGCGGACTCGAGTGCCTGCCTAGCAAAACTGACGTCAAACAAAAAGGGAGAGTATTTGATGTCCACTTTTGTAATTGCATTATCCACCTGGCTGCACACCCTGGCAACGGTTGTGTTCATTGGGCACTACCTGTTCCTAAGCCTGGTGTATCTGCCCGTTTTCGAGAGTCAAGCGAAGGGGAACGCTTTGCGTGAAATGCTGGAGCAAGTTTCAGGCCGCCTCCGGCCCTATTTTGGCGGCTCGTTGTTCATCTTTATCGTCACCGGCACGTACTTGATGATGATCAACAAGGACTACCTGGGTCTTGGCAATTTCTTCGGGAATGCGTGGAGCGTTTTGATCGTAGTCAAACACCTGGTCGTGCTGGCCTTCCTCGCCCTCGCCGTTTTCTCCGAGAGAGTAATCATGGAAAAGATCGGCGACAAGCAACCAGAGGCGTTGAAGCAATTCCGCTTGGCGCTGGGTGTAAACACCTTCCTTGGCATTCTGATCCTCCTGCTCACGACAATCGCCCAGGCAGTATAGATAACACAGACGATGACATCTCATCAATCGCCAAATTGCAGGTTAGGCTCAGCTTGTGCGCCGTTTGCGCACAAGTAGGAGTAACAACATGCGTGTACTCATCATCTCGTCCAATTCACTGCCCGCGGCCCCAACTGGCCCAGTCTACGTGGCGGGGGCAGTTCGTAAGGCGGGACATGATGTCCGGATTTATGAGCGCCTGTTCGCCGCCGATCTGCCTGGCGAATTAGCGGAGCAGATCAGGGACTTACAGCCCGATGTCGTTGGCATCTCAATCCGGCTGGTGTTCGGCGATGAATTAGATCTCGAAGCACCCCTGGGCACCCACCATACCGATTTGCGACCGCGCGTCAAGGAGATTGTCGATATCGTCCGCCAGGTATCACCTGCCCGGATCGTATTGGGAGGGCCGGGCTTTAATTACTATGCCCGCGATTGGCTGGAGTACCTGGACCTGGATTACGGCATCCGCGGCGAAGGGGAAGAGGCCTTTCCTCTATTCCTGCAGCGACTGGCGGAGGGAGGAGATATCTATTCGATACCCGGCGGTGCGTTCAGGAAAGATGGGAACTTTTATTCTGTTTCTCCCTGCCCGGTTCAGGATTTAGATAATCAGGCCCTTCCCGCTTATGACCTCCTGGATTGGAAGCCGTATGCCGGGAGAAAAATCACTCCGGCTATCCTCACCAAGCGCGGCTGCGCCTTCTCCTGCACCTACTGCCCTTACAGCAAGCTGGAAGGCAAGCGCTATCGGCTCAAAAGCCCACAGCGGGTGCTTGCAGAAGCCAACTCCATCCTCCGGTTTACCAACAGCCGCCAAGTCATGTTTTGCGAAAACAATTTCAACGCTCCCCGCCGGCATGCGGAAGCCATCTGTCGGGCTTTGATCTCAGCAAAAGCGGATTTCCAATGGGGAACGGGAGACCTGCGACCGATAGGGGTCACGGATAGCTTTTGCCGTTTGATGGAAGCATCGGGCTGCTTCTACGCCAACCTTTCGATCGAGTCCGCTTCTGAAAAGATGCTTCGATCCATGAAACGCGGCTATACGGTCCGGCAGGTGCGGGAATCGCTGGAAGCCTTGAGCCGCTCGCAGATTCCTTTTGGCGCTTCCTTGATGCTGGGAGCGCCGGGGGAAACCCCGGAAACGATCAGTGAAACCTTGAGCGTGCTGGACGACTATGAGATTCCCAACGGCGTATGGGTTACGCTAGGGGTGTACTTGTGGACTGAATACCAAGATATCGTCGCCGAGGCGCGCCGGACAGGATTTTTGAATGATGACAAAGCGCTGTTTACCGGAGCTGTCTATCTTTCTCCGGGCTTGCCTGGATCCTATCTGCGTGATCTACCGGAGGCGCTGCGCGCCCACCGGGGCTATTCGGTCCAATTCAACAAACCCAGCGAGGAATGGAGGTTGAACTAATCGATTAAATGACTTGAAAGCAATGCGCAGCATTACAAATGCGTAATTCCCAAAATCAGTACGGGAACGTCAATGTTAGAAATACCCCGATGTTCCAGGTCCCAAACGAATTGTTCAAAGTAAGAAACACCCGTCGACATATCGTCTGCAAAATCCTTGACCGGCACGATTTCAACGCCCGCCTTGATAAAGCCCAGATTGCTAAAGATGGTCATCTTGGCGGCAACGTTGTACACCATAAACGCATACTTGCCGAACTGCACTTCAACCCCCAAGTCGTTCTTGACAAAATCCATGTCGCGATAAGCACCCCGGGACGAGCCGGAAGGCTTATAGTCATCGATATAGTATTCGGTGGAGTACTCAGCATCGACGCGCTGGTTCTTCCAGCCTCGCGCCTCAAACTGCTCCTTGAAAGCTTTGTTCAGCGCCCGCGGGTTGTAAAGCATTCGCCCTGACATGGTCCTTTCCCTACTCACTTTGGTTTTCAGTAGCGCGGGGTCTACAGTTGCAATGATTTGTCTGATTTGAGCCAGTTCCGAGTGAAACCCGGACTCGATGATGCGCTTGCCGTTGTTGAACGAGTATTCACCAGCGACGATCATTTGTACTTGCCCTTTTTATCGAGCAGTTTCTTCTGAGCAGGTTGCTGTTGCCACTCTATGGGAATTTGGGAGACCTTTTCCTTGCCTGTTGGTACATAAACCGGTTTGCCCAGAGGACGAACGCGCAGCGTTCCACCGAAATAAGAAAGGATACGCTCTCGGGCAATCTCGACGTACTCGCCTTCCTTTTCACTCCCCATCGCACGACGGTTGTGCTTGATAGCGCCAAGCAGCGAGGAGCCTACTCCGGCATATGGGTCCAAAACCCAATCACCTTCGTTCGTCAATGCGAGAACACAGCGTTCGACCAGCTCAATTGGAAATTGGCATGGATGTATCGTCTTTTCGGGATGGTTGGCTTTGACATTCGGAATATCCCAAAAAGCCTGTTCCCAATCATCCAATACAACCTGCCATACATCAGAAGGGTTTTTTCCCTTGGGATTGCCCGATGGCTTGCCTTTGTTCGGTCCCTTGAAATGCCGTTTGCCCGGATATTTAGAGGGAATGCGAACGGGATCAAGGTTAAAGACATAGTGATCGCTCTTTGTAAACCATAGAATGGTCTCGTAGCGGCCCGAGAAACGCTTGGAAGCGTGAAGACCGTGTTCGAAATGCCAAACGATGCGATTACGCAGACGCAACCCCAACTCTCTGAAAATCGGATAGTAGACAATATCAAGCGGGGTGACTTGAGCATCGTCTACAAAGTTGCCAACCTCCCAGCAAAGGCTGCCATCCTCGCGCAGAACACGGACGAGTTGCTCGATGACCTGCTCCTGGTCCTTGAGGTACTCGGAGATCGATAGGCGGTCTTCGTAGACTTTGCCCAGATTGTAGGGGGGCGAGCTAATAATGAGATTCGCAGTGTTATCGGGAATCGTGCCGAGAAATTTTTTCACATCGCCGGGGTACAGGACAATCTGCGCATCCGCGTTGAATTGGTTTGCAATGGCGGGGGCTGTTTCAAAAAGAGGCATGGAAATGAAAGATGCCTCTAACGAGGCATTCTCTAGAGTGAATCGATATTTTAATGACGCTCGCAGACAATGCCTCCTACGAGATTCGAACTCGTGTTTTAGCCTTGAAAGGGCCACGTCCTGGTCCCCTAGACGAAGGAGGCAAAAGCGAAGCTATTATAGTCTGTTTCCCGAGAAGCGTCAAATAAAAATAGTGGTCAGTGGTGAGTGGACAGCGTCCAAAGAACTGTCTCCTCACACCGGCGGCCAGGGGATATGCGGCCAGTCGTCGGGCGGGGCGGGATAGGCACGCTCGCGCAAGAGCTGCCCTAGGCGGAGGTCTAGTGCGCGCAGTTCGGAACGGGAGAGCATCGCTTCCAGCCGCCGCCGGAAGGGGTCGCCGGCCTTGAGCTTGGGCTTGAGCCGTTCGAGGCTGTCAAGCAACTCGTTCGGGATCGGCTCGCCCACGAAATCCCAGACGACCGTCCTGAGCTTGGGTTCTTCGTGGAACGTGACGCCATGGTCGATGCACCAGATGGCGCCGGATTCGTCGACCAGAATGTGTCCCCCTTTGCGGTCGGTGTTGTTGATCAGCGCATCAAAGGCGGCAATCTTTTGCATCTCGCCCCGGCAACTATCGCGGACCGTGAAAAAGTTTTCGCGGCGCTTGAACTCGATAAACTGTTGGACGGCCCCGACCCCCATCGGGCCTTCGCGCAGCACGGTGGGGGGAATGTTGGGCCAGCCCAGATCGGCGCTGACGAGATAGGCGGCGACTTCACGATTGCACAGTGTGCCGGTCTCGAAATCCCAGAGCGGGCGCTCGCCGCTCGCCGGTTTATAGACCGCCAGCATCTCCCGGTCCCCTTCGGCGACACGCGTCAGATAGGTATAGTTCGAGCTCCAGGGAATCATACCCTGCAGTTCCATCTGACCGTTTTCGAGGAGAGTTAACACCTGCGGAATGTCACGCAGCCAGGCGCGCACCGCCTGATTTCGTTTGCCTTTCCTGATTCCGTCATCCATCGTTCCTACCTGCTCTAACGGCCCCCCATTCAACCGCAACTAGATCAAGGTGGCCTTGGCCCCGTGCCCGTTGCGCCGAGGGCAAAAATGACCCTGGGGATCAATCGGTTTGCCGCACAGCACGCAGATGGGCCGTCCTCCAGCCACTGAAGTCGCGGCCTGGCCGGCCAGGGTGCGCATCTGCTCTCGCGTGGCCCAAAAACGAACCACGTTGATCGATTCCGGGTTCTCTTCCAGGGTCGCCTCGTACGCCACGACAACCAGCAGGCCATGCTCCTGATCATAGCCAAGCCCTAACTGACCGATGCGAAAGAGGGGTTCGATGGGCTCTTCCAGCATCGCATCATAGGCGCTGACCGTCGCCTCGGCGCGCTTTTCGCCCAGCTTGTCCAAAATCTCGGTAATGCCGGAGCTGAGCGAGCGAATCTGCTCTTTTTCCGCCTGGAGCGTGACGAGGAGGGTCCCCTGCCGTCCCTGCAGATAAAAGATACGATGGCCCGGCTCGCCGATGGCGCCGGTATTGATGCGATCGACTGGATTGAAATCGTACAGAATATTAGATTCGGCCATCTTGGGTTTGTCCTTTCCTGATTCCGTGTTGGATGATTCGGGTGGCTGCCCGACCGCGGCCGGCGGGCCTGCTTTTAAAGCAGCCGGTTCCTTTTTGGGTTGTGGCTTGTCAAACTTCGGCAGCTCGCCGCGATAGTTCATCACCAGCAGGTGCGCCTTGTCGTCGTCGCCGACCACGAGCACCGAAGCGGAAGCGGGGCTGATGCCGATGCGCTGAAAGTTGTTGAGGTCCCACTTGAGATAGTGCGCGATCAGAGCCTTGAGCGGATCGGCGTGTGAGACAAGCGCCACAACTCCTTCAGGATGATTGCGGCGAATCTCTTCGGCGGTCGCGACAAGCCGCTTTTGGACCTCGTCAATGCTCTCCCCCCCACCAGGGGGATGGACCCCGACGGGGTTCTGTTGCATCGCCTTCCAGGTATCAGTGTCTTGAAGCTCCTTGATCAGTTTGCCCTGCCAGTCGCCGATGTGTCCTTCGCCCAAGCCCTCACGAATCTGCACGTCCAGGTGATGGCAGGCGGCGACGACATTGGCCGTATCCACCGCCCGTTCGAGTGGGCTGGAATAGATCGCTTCGAGCGGGACCGGATCAAGATGGCGGGCCAGATCCTCTGCTTCGCGTTGGCCCAGGCCATTGATGTGGACACCGGGTGTCCGACCGGCCAGACGCCCCTCTTTAACAAAATCATTGGAGGCATGACGGATCAAAATGAATACGGTCATAAGTCAATTGTGAATTCGAAAACTAGGTTTCAAGTTGCGCGCGCAGCATGGCCGAAAACTCGCTAAGCATCATCGCGGTTGCACCCCAGACTTTGTGTCCCTGAATATTAAAGAACGGAACCTGGACCCTTTCACCGCGAATCTCCCATTGCTCGTGCTGAACCAGCGCATCGTCGAGCAGCACCTCGACCGAGGGCTGGAGCACTTCGATGACCTCTGCCGGCGCCGCATAAAAGGTCGGCTCGTCCTGGCAAAACCCCACAAAGGGCGTCACCCAAAAACCGCTGACGGGGATAAAGAGTGGCGTGAGCGGAGCGCCCAGGAGTTGAATGTGCGTCGGATCGACGCCCAGTTCCTCGCCGGTTTCACGCACCGCCGTCCCCTCCAGAGTCTCGCCGGGTTCACGCATACCGCCGGGAAGCGAGATCTGCCCCTTGTGCGTAGCGACGGTATCGGTGCGACGCGTGAGGACAAAATGAAGGTCTTGCACTGTTAAATAGAGCAAGAGCAAGACGCCGGCTTCCCGCACCGGATCCTCGGGCGGCGGAGGCAGAATGTCGCCGGGCCGCGGCCGGGGAACCATTCGCTCCTGCGCGGAGCGTCCCGGCCGGGGCGCCGCCAATGCACGCCGAACCAGGTCCATTGTCACATGCGTCATAACTGATGCAACATTGTAGTGTAAACGCCGCGTCAGGTCAAACGCCATCTGAGCCAATCTCGAAATCCCTCCAGGCACGCCCGCCGGCCGAGATTACGTTACGTTGATGATACGAGCGATCGCCGCCGGGACATCCAATGGTGAACGGGAGAGATCGCGGGTGAGATGGACGAGGAACTCGACATTTCCCTCCGCGCCGGCGATGGCGGAACGGACAAGACCGAGTACGCGCAGGTCCCGGGAATCCGCAGCCCCAACAACTTTCTCGAGGACGAGGCGATGGGTCGCTGGATCGCGAACGATGCCGCCGCGCCCCACACGCTCAGGCCCCGCCTCAAATTGGGGCTTGACGAGGGCGACCATTTCTCCGGTCGATGTCAGCAGGTTGCGAGCCACCGGCAGAATGAGTTCGAGTGAGATAAAAGAGACATCGACGACGATCAGCGCCGCCGGCTCCGGTAACCTGTCCAGATAACGAGCGTTCACACGATCCATGATGATAACACGCGAATCCTGCCGCAACTTCCAAGCCAACTGCCCATAGCCCACGTCAATGGCATAGACGCGCGCCGCGCCCCGCTGGAGCAGGACATCGGTAAAGCCGCCGGTCGAGGCGCCGATATCCGCGCAGACCTTGCCTTCGGGCGAGACGCCAAAATCGTCGAGTGCGCCCGCCAGTTTATATCCGCCCCGACCGACATAGGGGAGCGGAGCGCGCACCACAATCTCAGCCGCCGCGTCCACCTGCATTCCCGCCTTGTCAAAGGTGCGACCGTTCACGCTGACGTCGCCGGCGAGGACGAGCGCCTGCGCGCGTTCGCGGGTTTCGGCCAGGCCGCGTTCCACTAACAGCACATCCAATCGCTTTTTCATTGCTCCCTTTATCAAAAACGGCGTCGCCCTGATCACACAGAAAAGCATAGACAAATTTGATTTTGACTATTGTCGGTAATCGCGTATGATGAATCCCATGAGATCCTCAGAAGGAAACGAACCGCGTCCCTCGTCCCAACCCAGCGCCTCCAACGGCCTGGGGCGCAACACGCTCCTCGCCATTCTAAAATCGATGCGTCCCCGACAGTGGTCCAAGAACCTCTTTATCTTTTTGCCGATGATGTTTACCATCGGCCAGTACTGGCGCCCCTTGAGCCCATCGATGTGGCAATTCCTCGAGCTGACGGTGGGCGGGTTTGTGGTGTTCTGCCTGCTCTCGGGCGTCGTCTATATTATCAACGACCTGGTCGATATTGAAAAGGATCGCGCCCACCCGCGCAAGCGGAACCGCCCGATTGCTTCCGGTCAACTCGGCAAGAATGCGGCCATCTGGAGCGCACTGGTCATCCTGGTTGCAGTACTGGCCGGGTCTGTCTTGCTGGACCTCCTCGCCCAGTCGCTCCCCTACCCCGGCGGCGCGCCCGTCTTTCCATTCCCCTTTGCGTTTACGCTGATCGGGGTCAGTTATATGGCGCTCCAGATCGCGTATTCATTTTACCTCAAGCACATCGTTATTATAGACGTTTTTTCGATTGCCGCGGGGTTCCTGATGCGAGCCATTGCCGGGGCGGTCGTAATCCAGGTCCCGATCTCGCCGTGGCTGTATGTGGTGACGCTGTTGCTTGCCCTGTTCCTGGGGTTTGGCAAACGGCGCAATGAGCTCGTCTTGCTGGAAGGCGCAGCCTCCCGCCACCGGGCGATCCTGCGCGAGTATACACCGGACCTGCTGGACCAGATTCTGTCCATCACGTCGGCCAGCACAGTCATCGCCTATTCGCTCTATACCTTTTCCGCCGAGAATCTGCCGCGCAATCACTATATGATGGCGACCATTCCGTTCACGCTCTATGGGATTTTTCGCTATCTCTATCTGATCCATGTGCGGAATGAGGGAGGCAGTCCGGAAGAGATTTTGATGAAGGACCGTCCGTTTCTGATCGCCGCTCTCGCCTGGGGCATCGCCGTCATGGCAATCCTGTATCTGTTTGGAAAGGCATAAAAAGACAAATGAAGCGATTGATGTTGATCGTCATCGTGGGGCTGATGGCAGTGTTGACGCTGGCCGGAACAGCCCGGGCGCAGGGAGAGACGCCGACGGGGGGACGTGATCCGGCGGCCGAGCAAGAAATCATCAACCGCCTGGCGGCGATCAGCAAGGATGCGGTTCCGCTGTTCCAACAGGGAACCACCGCGCTAGATGCAGGGGATGGTCAGACAGCCAAGGCGTATTTCCAGTTCGTCTTGCAACTTGCGCCCAAGTTCCCAGAGGCGCTGCGGCGGCTGAGCTATGCCGAGCTGCAATTGGGCAACGTAGAGCCGGCGATCGCGCGAGCGCGCGAGGCAATGACCGTAGATAACAGCCCCTATAATCGGGTAACGCTGACGCGAGCGCTGCTGGCGGCGAATGATCCGACCAGTAACGCCGAAGCGCTGACGCTTGCCAAGTCGGCAGTGCAGGACGCGCCGAATGATCTCTCGACGAATGAGGCGTTGATGTGGGCCGGCGCGGCAAACAAGGATACGGAGAGCATCCGCCAGGGGAGCAACGCGTTGGTGCGGCTGGCCCCTGATTACGGCTGGGGGCATTATTACATCGGGATGCTCGCCCTTCAGGACGGTCAGCGGCAAAAAGCACAGGCAGAGCTGCAACTGGCTAAAAACCAAGGGGTGCCGCAAGAGATGATCAACGAAGCGCTTACCCCTGGCGCCGCCCAGACCGCAGCCGCCCCAGCCCCGACGGGAGCGGCAGCCATTCCGGCTCAACCTACAGCCGCAGCACAGACCGCGACTGCGACTAACGCAGGGAGCGGGATGGGGCCGCTATTCCTCGGGGCAATCGCAATTGCGTTTATTCTCATTGTCGGAGTCCTGGTGCTGTACGCGCGGCGATAAACTGCGTAGAAATCGGGAAGCGAAAAGAAATGAGAGACCAGAT
>JBAVQS010000136.1:0-21707 GCA_049694275.1 Anaerolineae bacterium
TCGACGGCGCGATGCAGAAACCGTTTCGCCGCCTCGTTATCGGGGCGCATCTGCCACATGGGAGCGCGCGTGTTATTGATATGCTGTTGCAGCATATAGAGATACATGGTTTTGCCAGAGGCCCTGGGACTCCAAATCCCTACAGTGGCGATAGATGTCAATGCTGTGCCGCATTTTCGGCAAATTGTATCAGTCGTTGGATTTAATTTACCGCAATTTGGACATCTACGCCCCGTTGGCGTTGGCCCAATTATGGGAGGTAAGTCACTCATCGATTTGCTCCATCCAAAAATGGCGGTGTTTCAGTTCGCAGGAAGTGTATTTGGCGGTCAAGTGGCAGGGGAATGGGCGCCGTCGCCAAATACCGGGGCGACATGCCCAGCCTGATTGACTCGACAACGGCTCGCCTTGTCTCCTCCCCGATATCCTCGAAAAAGCAACGTCCCTGTTCTCCTAACGCTCTCCAGATGTCATGAGAATATTGCATTACCGGTGCATGAAGGTCGAGCTCTCTATGTGAGACCCAAACACTGAGAACTCGCACACCTTTTTGTTTCAAGAGTGCAATTTGCTCTCGCCAGTCGATTTTCGAAGTAAATGGCTCGTGGGAAAAGCGATATTGACCGTAGGCAAGCTCGTAGTCTTCATAGAGATTAACCGTTTCGGGTGGATGTGGAGGCGCAAAACCGATGATGACGACAAATTTATCCGTGTTCGGGCGCCATGCCAGTTCAGAATTCGCCCAGTAGAGAGCCTGTTCGAGCATCGCCTCATAGTCTCGATCTTCCGTTCCCGTTAATGACGGGTCTCGTTTCAATCGATTGCGTAAACCGGCGGAACGCGTCCAGGGGCATGATCGGATCTCATAAGCTGCCCCAGCAGGCACTTTGGAATCACCATAAAGACACAGTGCGGCGTTGATATCGAAGAGAGGGATTGTTTCGATCTCGGCAAGGATGTCGTGGACAAACTGCTTGGCGGGTTCGATATCCACCAAGTCATACCCAATCTTCTTTTTCAGCGTCCCGTCCAAAATGAACGCGATATCTACGCTCCAGGCCTTGTCGAGCCTCGGTAGTGTGTAGGTTCGCTGTTCGGCTCTACTGGAAATCGCGTTGAGCTGTACCGCCATACTATTTGGCGCATCTTCCGTCACACGACATTCAAGTACATCACTGCCATAATCGATCCACCATTGGAGCAAGAACACATTTTTTTGAGGGTTGATTTGATATGCAGCAACGATTTGCCCGTCTGCGTTACGGATGATGATATCAAGAGGAGCGGCCCGAGAACCCGCCAAAGGAATGGCGCGAAATAGCCTTTTGCCAGGTGCATCCTGTAAAGAAGGTGGATTACTTCCTTTTTTGAGAAGCGATAGCCTGGCTAATTCCAGGCAAGGCGCCTCAGTATCGAGTTTCGCCTCTACAATATCCAAGAAATAATCGGTATCTATACGCGGGGGATGGACTCGCTCAATTTCCTTCTTCAAGAAATCTTGCGTCACCTGCAAGGGCAGAGAGAACCGCGGTCTTGCAGAGAGGACCTGAGCGCCTGGAAAGAGGTCTGCCAAAACCTGGCTAAAAAGCAGCATATCGCTCAATGAGCCAACCGGCAAAATAAAATCGGGAACGCGCGATGCAAGTACCAATTGTTGAATTTCCGACTTGAGAATTAAAGCGAGGGTGGATTCAGTCGCGCTGGTTCCTCTTTCCTCTAGTTCTCGAATGTCCAGTGTGTTGAGTCGAACCGTTCTTGCCTGCCATTCGCTGGCCCACCTCGAACTGGCGCCAGGTTGTCCTTCAACAACCCATCCCCAAATTGGGGATTCACGCAATAGGACAGAGGCAATGCGCGTCTTGCTCAATTCGACAATGAGGACCCGAGGTTGGCTTGTCGTGGACAGCTCATCTTGCAGCAGCCCCAAAACTGAGGACAGGACTGAAACATGCTCTGGCGGGGTTCCGCCGCGGAGATACTCCATGACCTGGTACAATCCCGTAAACTTTTCGGCCATTTGCCTGGCAGCTGCCTCATTGGACTCGCGCACGGCGACCGACTCCGTGAAGGCATACTTAGGAACATAAGGAATGCCCAGCGTCCAAAGATAGTCTGCATCAATCCCTTTCGCCTGGGGCGCAAAGCTTTTAAATAACTTCAAGTAGCTGCTGTTGAATTCATTCAGTTTGTCGCTCTCTGCATTTTCTATCCGGGCAGGAATGATGAGCAAATCGAGCGGACGTCCCGGTCTCAGTCTATCCATCTCGCGATCGGTCAGGTTCCGCGCCATTTGCAGCGTCCCATCCAGGTTCTGTTGATTGGGGGCGCAAAGCATTACAACAGCATCGGCCAACTGGTAGGTACATACCCCACCCATTTCCGTGACGCCTGTACGGCTATCGATTAACACCACATCGGCCATTCTGTTAAACTGCTGGCCCAGCCACTCAAAGTACAGTTCCCCTTCCCATCTTGTGTAAAAGTCTTGCCAATCAAAAGTTAGCACTGAATGCGCATATTGGGAGAAATGCTCAGGTGAGCGCCGCCCGGCCGGCAGCAACCAGAGCTGACCTTTGCCCGGTGCATTCGAATAAATGTTGATAGCGTATTGATCGGGCGTAATGAATGGCAGATGTTCTTGAGAGACCTGCGCGGGCAGATCATCTGCCATGCGGTTCTTGTACTCAATCAACATATCGATAACGCCGGGGTGATCGAGCGCCTGGTCGTGATCGATTGGGAAAAAGCGCTCCAATCCGGGGGCTTCTAGATCCCAATCGACCATCAAAACTTTAAGCCCGGCGCGATAGAACAGCTCGCCCACGTTCGCAAGCGCCATCGTGCGCCCTACGCCGCCCTTGTAGGAATAGAATGTAAAGATCACTTGTTCCCTCGCGCGCGCACAATCAGTTGCTGCATTCCACGCGGTTCGCCATACACATCATGTAAGATCTTACGGTTCGCCGGTTTAGGGTTCGGTTCTCGAATCATAGCGGCCTCGGCAGGTAACACGGCATATAACCAACGCTGCAGCGCCTGAACATCTCCCGCTCCAATCTCACACTTCCAATCCCATTCTTCTCCAAAACGTGAAAAAGCCGATTCCATCTGAGTCCGTACTGTCTGTTCGATGACGCGGTTGACGTTGATCGCTGTTCTCCCTGTGGGATAGATCACAAGTATCGCAAGAAGTTCGTTGGAGCTCATCTCGGATCTGGATAAAGTATCAGAAATGAATGGATGGAATAAAGAAATTGCATCAAGCAGGATAATACCGCCTAATTGTCGCATTCGCCGCCAGACAGGCATTCTCGTCTCGCGCTGAAAAAAGTCCTCGGATACCAAATCGGGTTTAATAAGCAGCGATCCTGGGGAATCGCGGCGAGAGCGATTGGTCTGCTCGGCCATCTCGGCAACGACCTCTCGAATCTTTTTATGTGGATGACAGTGGGGAGTCCAGTTATCCCGTTTCGTATCATAATGGCTCGAATAGTCTCTTATCCCGTGTTCCCCGATTTCCGCCTTCAACTCGCGCAATTGATCCCATTGATTCCGGGATGTTGGTACAATCGCGTTTTCGAATATCTTTTCGCTAAAAAGCTCCTCTGCCTCCAAGCGCGTCATGGCCGCATTGATAAAAGGAACTAGTATCTTGTCATCCCCGCCCTGGTCAAAATCCGGCAGTCTGCGTTCGCCCTTGATTGCAACCAACAGCCTGTCAAAATCCTGATCTCTAGTTTCTTCCCGGGAGAGATCGGCCTTCGTTAGCATTTCGATGTGGCGCGGAAGCTGGCAGGGTTGATAAATGATGGGTAGGATTCGCCCGCTCACACCCGATAGCTGACTATCATGCGCGAGGAGAGACTGGAAAGCGCCCCATTTGCTTTCCAGCCAGGCCGGCGATAGAACCAAGAGAGTATGGGCGCTCTGTAGTACGGCATTTTCAATATTCCTGAGCTGAGAGAACCCAATATCAAAACCGTCTTGATCCAGCACTTTCAGCCCAACCTGTTGAAAGCGAGGCTTCAGCCAACCAACGACCCATTCCCCATCCTCGAGCGCATATGAGATAAAGACATCAAAGATAACTTGATTAACAGGCATAGGATAACCCTTTCACGTCAGGTTCAGCACTCAGCGTGTCACTTGGAAAGCAAAGCCATAGTAATTCCCATCCGGACCTTTGAGACCCACCCCGCGATATTGTAACTGGGCCAGGAATCTGCCGTAGCCAAGGTCGAGCGAATCGCTCACAATCCCTCGGCCTTCACCGGGGGCGAGAGGCCAGTTTGGCGAGGACGCAAGATTCCACATATAGTCGGCATCCTGTGCGCGCACCTGGACAATCAACTCTTCGACGTTCAGGTCCGTGCCCGTGTCATTAGATAGGTTGAACTCGAACCAAAATCTCTGCTTGAATGGGACCACGTCGCCGTTATCAAAGAACCTGCCATCTGCCGTGTGAATTCTCCAATCGGTAACGCCGATACCGAAAGGCCGAGTTGGAGCCGGCACTGCAGTGCTAATCACGCGGGGCGTGCGCGTAGCGGCAGGGATGAAAGTAGGAATAACAAGCGAGGCAGGCAGTCGGGTCCTGGTTGACGAAGGACTGGCCGTAGGGATAGGGACCCGGGTGAGGGTCGCAGTCGGCGATTGGAGAGTGAATGTTATGGCATTTAGCTGCGCCGAACTTGTGAACATGTTTGCTGCGGTCAGGCCTAGTCCGACCAAGACGACGGCGATAAAGAAAAACGGGAGCAGGTTCGGGCGGGCCTCTGGCAGGCGTTCAGTGGTAACGCCGATATAAGGGCTGGCGGTCGTCTCCTGCGGACTGGAGACGAGCACATGCAGTGGTCTCTTGAGTGCTTGCTTGAATTCTTCGGCTGTTTGATAGCGGTCGGTAGCTTCACGCGCGATGGCCTTGACGATGACGGCGTCAAGCCAATCGGGCACTTGTGGGTTGAGTGCGGAGGGACGCACAATAGTCACGCTTCCGCGGTCGGGCGCTTCGGGCAGTAGCCGGTTTGTGAGCAACTGGTAGGCGGTAACGCCGAGAGCATAAATATCACTGCGCGCGTCGGTGCCGCTTCCATACTGCTCGATCGGCGAAAAAGGCGCAGAGACTGCACGGGCTCCGCTGCGCGTCTTGGTTCCTGCAAATTTGGCAATGCCAAAGTCGACCAGTTTGATTTCGCCCGCGGGCGTTAATTTGATATTGCTAGGTTTGATGTCCCGGTGTACGATTGCCGAGGGCTTGTGCCCGTGTAAAAAGGTGAGAATGTCGCAAAGCTTTTCGGTCCATTGGACGACCTGATCGACGGGAAGGGGACCGCCCTGATTGTTCAGACGGTCATCGAGGGTGTCACCCTCGATGAACTGCATAACCAGGTAGTGGCGGTTATTCTCGATAAAGAAATCGGTGACGGCCGGGAGCGACGCGTGCTCAAGCGAAGCCAAAATGTTTGCTTCCACCTTGAACTGCTCTTCTGCCTCATGTTGTTGCTGCGGCGAGGCGTGCTCGTCGGGCTTGATCTCTTTAATCGCGTAGCGTGTCCCCAATTCGCGGCGCCGGGCCTCATAGACCGTGCCAAAACCGCCGCTGCCGAGCTCGCGGACGATTTCGTAGCGGCCTTGAAGAAGCAGGGGCGCGTGGCAATCCGCGCAAAAATGCGCCTCAGGTGGATTCAGCAGGCCACAAATGGGACAGGTTAGCATTATTTATCAGTGCAGGATGCGCGCCGGGATGTTAGTGAAGCCGGCTTCCCGCGTAACATAGACCCGGTGCCGGCCGTTTGTGATATCCAGCGTGCCGTCACCGTGCGGCGTTAGGGCAACCGCATTCGGCAGATCGTAATAGGTATGGTAAACGTCGAGATAGCCGCGCGTATATCCGTTTGGGGTATAGCTCCCAATATCCGCCTGCTGATCCCAACTCTGGAATGTATCGGCGGTAGCCCCCTGCTCCACCGCGGGCTTTACATATTTGAGCATTTCCGCTTCGCGTCGCATGCTCGCGTATTGCTCTGGACTTTTGAAATCGGAGGGCGAATTGATGTCGGTTAAATTGATTTGATCCAGGCTGACATTCGTGATGGTGTTCTGGTCTGATTCCAGAGGTTTGGCCTGCTTGAGCTTGTTTTCAAGCGAGGCCGCATTAATCTGATCCGATCCCTGCCCATACCGATCCGATTCCATTGGATATTTCGAGATGTTGTCTGACATGATTCCTCCTGAATTACCTCACGCTCCACAAGCGAACAGTTCCATCAGCAGAACCAGATACCAGGAATCTCCCATCTCCCGAAAAAGCCGAACTGGACAGGAAATCGACATGGCCTGTTAGGGTTTGCAGTAATTGGCCCGTAGATACCTGCCAGAGCTTGATGCTCTTGTCGTAGCCCGCCGAAGCCAGGAGTTTGCCATCCGGCGAAAAGGCGACGGTATATACGGAACCCGTGTGTCCCTTCAAGGTTTGTAGCTCCTTACCATTCGATAAATCCCAGAGCTTGATCGTATTATCGCTAGAGCTGGATGCAAGAACCTTGCCATCCGGCGAAAAAGCAACACCATTCACTCCCGAGTCATGCCCGCTCAGAGTTTGCACCACCTGGCCAGTCGATACATCCCAAAGTTTGATGGTCTTGTCGCCAGAGCCAGAGGCAACCGTCTTACTATCCGGCGAGAAGGCGACACTATTCACTATTTCCGTATGCCCGCTCAGAGTCCGCAATTCCTGGCCGGTGGATATATTCCAGAGCTTGATGGTCTTGTCATAGGAACCGGAAGCCAGGGTCTTGCCATCCAGGGAAAAGGCAACGCTGTTTACGACACTCGTATGACCGCTCAAGGTCTGCTTTTCCTTGCCGGTAGACACATCCCAGAGCCTAATGGTTTTGTCGCTCGATCCGGAAGCGATCATACTGCCATCCGGCGAGAAGGTAACGCTGGCTACCCAGCTTGTGTGCCCAAAGAATGTCTTGAGTTTGTTCCCAGTATTCAGTTCCCAAAGCTTGATGGAGGTTTCATCCGATGCGCTGGCCACCTTCTTGCTATCCGGTGAAAAGGCGACGCTGTCAACCCAGGCGCTCTGTCCCTCCAGCACCCGCATTTCATACCCGCCTGTTACATCCCAAAACTTGATCGTTCCATCTTCAGAGCCCGAAGCCAGTTGCCGGCCATCCGGCGAAAAGGCTAAACCTGTAATCCAGTTAAGGTGTCCCTTCAAGGGCGGATGCGGGTATATGCGCACAATAGGCAGTAGAACTAACCACAAGGTTTCCGACTAAAGTCGCAGAACTCGTTCATCCACCCAGCACTCAAAGATAACATCTACTAAGGAGCTATTGAGAGGATCGACTCTTACTAACTCTGACGGCCATCCATACCCCCCAGTTTTTGTGTCATATATCCAACCACAATATGAGCAATCTGGAATCGGATCAGTTGTTGTATGACCTCTTTCTTGCCAGCTTGACCCTATCCTTGCCCCATCGACCGTAGAGTATAAAGGAACACCACTCTTGACGAGACCATCGACATAATCCGATTGTCGAACAGCCACATTGATGCGCACCTTACGCGTGTAGAATTCCTGGTTCAACTCTCCTTCGGAAATTACCACATTGGAATGCTTGTCAAAGTAGCCGCGAAGACCATTCAGCGCTGCGTTCGAGCCCTCTTCGGGACTCCTAAAGAGAAGGAGTGTGTCCTGCAAATGCAGAGTATAGAATACCGCTGTTGGCGATGCACTTGGAATACCGACCGGCTGATTCCGAGCAGATGTCGGAGTCCTTTCAGGCTGTTCAGTAAGTACAGGTGTTAGCGGTATTAAAGTGTTTCGCGGAAGGTCTGTGGCTGTGGAAGAAATTAAGCTAGGTGTTGGTATGACCCGAGTCTTAAGGACAGTGGGCGAGGCTAGGGTAGGAGATGGAACGATTGCGGTCGGAGCCTTTGTGGTTGGCTGACCAGGCAAAGCTGAGGCCACCATAGCAACCGTAGGCGCGGGAGCGGGAGTTGGCGACGCTTGGAAGAGACTGGACAGGGCAACGCCGGCGATCACCATCAAAACTAACAGGCCGCCCAGAATGGGAATCCAAGATAGGTGCGTGCCCTGCGCAGATGCAGAGGGAACAGGCGGTGAAGACAACGGACGCGGACCGGGTTGTGCGCCAGTTGATTGCGGCCGGGCCTGAGTGACCACATTTGCCTGGACAACCGGCGAAGGTACACCTCCCTGCACAAAAGCGACCTGCCCCGGCGCCGGGAGCGGAAGCTGTCCGCTCAATGCGCGTTTGAACGCGCGGGCGCTATCAAAGCGCTCCTGCGGTAACGGCTTGAGCGCCAGCATAATCGCATCTGACACATGTGACGAGAGCCGTGGATTGAGCTGCCGCGGGTTTTGCAGAAGATCGGTAGGCGATGATAACCGGTCCGTGGCTGCCGGGGGACGTTGCCCCGTTAACAGGTGGTAAAGAGTCGCGCCGAGGCTATAGATATCACTGCGAACGCTGGTGTGCTGCCCTCCCATCCCGTACTGCTCGATCGGAGCATAACCCATAGTGCCAGCGCGTTGGGAGCTTTTGCTGGATTCGGTCGCCTGTTTCACAAGGCCAAAATCGACGAGCTTGATCAATCCTTCCGGGGTGAGACGGACATTATCCGGTTTGATGTCGCGATGCAAGATAGGGGGATTTTGTCCGTGCAGAAATATCAAGGCATCACATAACTGCAAGGCATAGCCGAGCACCTGTGATTCGATAAGCCCGCCCTGATATTTTTCCAGAACCTGATCGAGGCTTTGGCCGGGGACGAATTCCATGACGAGGTACCCGTTGCCATCGGCCTCAAATGCGTCAAAATAACGCGGCAGGTTGTCGTGGCGGAGATTGCATAAGACCTGAAACTCGCGCTGAAAGGCTCGGATGCTGTCCGGGTCGGATGTCTCTTTGAGGGCGACGGGCGTTCCAGGTTGAGTGGTCTTTTCAGCCTGATACACCGCGCCAAAGCCGCCGTGCCCGATCAGGCGCACGACCCGGTATTGACCGACGATTGCGCCGGTATTGGCAATTTGAAGCGCATATCGTAAGGGACGCCCACATTGCGCACAATGCTGCGCTCCATCGCGATTCTGTGCTCCACAGCCGGCCCCCGTTCGGACATCCGTGCAGATCAACATAAGCTTCTCCAGCTGCGCGAGCTATCGTCGGATTACCTTGAACGCCATTTGCATCGTGCCGAAAGCGATAATGTCCCCATTCTGCAATTCCTGACTTGGCTGAGGGGGCAGTCTCATATTGTTGCGCTCGATGAATGGACAGTTCTGGGGATAATTGCAAATAAGCATATACTTGTCGCCGGTCTTGCGAATTTCCAGATGTCTCGGTTGCAATTGATTGTAAGGGAACCAGCGGCGGTCGTAGGTGATAACCCAGTCGTCGCTCGACCCAGAGCCAATGGTGACTTGACCTTTGTCAATCGCGTATTCCTTGTTATAGTTCGGGTCATCGGAGATGATCTTGATCTCAGCCCGGGCCGCGCCGATCTGTAGAATCGCGATAAAGGTACCCACCAGGAGCCCGATCAGGATAAAACCCCAAGCGCGACTGGTCAGATCCAGTCCCAAATTGTAAACAAGCAGAACAAAAGCAATCCCGCCGACGATTCCGCCGATCAGTCCCCCCAGGCCGCTCCAGCCCGCCTTGGCTGGAGAAAGGGTTGCAATGCCAGGTCCCAGTCCAACACCCAGTCCAAAGATTCCCCAGCCGACGACTCGCAAAACCGGACTCCACGCTTCGCCCACCCGCAGATTCAAAAAAATCAGGTTGGCCAAAAAGAGCCCGAGGGCGCCGAAAACAAATCCGGTCACGATGCCGATGGCTGATGCTTGCAGTGTCGGGACCGTGCGGCCAGTATTATTGAATTTCTCGAACCCGGCAATCAGCATTCCTGTCAGGAGGCCAATGATTCCGCCGGTTAGAGCCTCGCGTAGATAGCTATCCCCGATGGTCTGATTCGTGCGGATCACGAGGTCGAGCAGCACCCAGGCCAACAGCGCGCCCCAGCCCCCGAGTATGAGGCTGTAGAGCCGTTTCATCGTTTTACTCATGGTTCCTCCTCAAGGGTTTCAATTATTTGCAGGTCGCGCCTGTCACCGACGGTGTACAGCCGGCCGTCGGCGTCTCTGTTGGCGTCGGTACGGGTGTATCCGTCGGCGCCACGGTCGGCGTTGGCAGTTGGACCAGGGTGACTTGCGTATCCGCGTGATCTATCGTCCCTTTGAGTGTCGCTGTGATTGGGAGTTTATCTCCCGCCGTCTTTCCACGGACATGCCAGGAGATCTGACTTTGTGACAGGTCTGTATTTTTTACGACCTGTTCCATAGAGCCCTCGATAAGTTCCAGTTGGGGCGGCAACTGCAAGATCACGGATTGTCCGGGTTTGGGGTTCTGAACGAGAACCGAGATCCAAAAGTCTTCGCCGACCTGGAATGATTCGCTGAGTTTGGCGAAAGCAAGCTGACTGTTGAGAATCGGCGTTTCAATTGCGCCCAGACCGTAATAGGTGCTCCATTCGTGTGTTTCGCCGGACTTGAGCGTCCGATCATTGTAAAAGATTCCGATCGCGCTATCCGCTTTACCGCCGAGCTGGCCACACTGATGAAAACCATCACTGTTCCCGCCAAACTGAGCGTAATAGTCCCATTGTGGGGATTGACCACACCAGGGCGTGATGATAAAGCGGTCGGGTGGAGTGAGACCTGTCCCTTTGAGGGTTATCTGGACAATGACTCCGTGATCTCGAATGTCGTTGGTCTGATAGACCTGGATTCGATCCGGAATGTCGTTCCCTTTCAAATCGAGCGGATGGTTGATCAGCCCATCCAGCCCAGGAACCAGGAATGGAACGCCATCATTGTCTCCAATCAACGTGTCGATCATCATTCGCAGTCCCACATTGTGCGGTTGGCTATCCAGGTTTTTCGCCTGATAAGAAATGCGGAAGGTATCAATCTGATGCGTTGAACTGCCGAGCACCGCCTTGACCGTTTCTGTAAAGACAATCGATTGATACTGCCACACTCCGTCCAGTTCTGATCCATCTGCATTGAGTTGGGGAGGGGCGAGCCATTTACCCGCGTCAGTGCCATAATGTGCCGTCGATCCATCGACCCAGACGCTGGTATCATTTGTATGACCATCGGCATCCACAGTAGTGCCTTCCGGCCGGAAGGTAAGCGGCTGGTTACGCGCGTTCGGAATAGCGGGATCGTCCTTGGTGCTAAAGCCAAAGCGTCCATCCTGGGTATTGTGAATCAATACCAAGGGATAGGGCGGATTCGCCGTCGCGGTGGGTGTCGCGGTGGACGGTATGACCGACGTCGGCGATGGTTTGGGCGTAAAAGTCGGGGTGCTGGTAAATGTTGCGGTCGCGGTGAAGGTCGGCGTGGGCGGCTGCGTCGGCGCTACAGTCGGTGTCGGCGTCGGGTTGTTCACCTCGTACAAGTAGACTCCGGGTAGCGAGGCGAGGAGCCCTCCTGCCAGGCAAATGAGCAGAATGACAGGTATGGTAAAAAACGGCGGGCGTCCTTGTCCGCTGGGTTGCGGTTGCGCTGGTGGTGGTACAACCTGTGTCCAATTGTTTGGCGGATAGTTCGGAGGCGGAGGTGGGTATCCGGGTGGCTGAGGCGTCCTTCCCACTATGGGTGCCCCACCCGGGAGCTGATTCGTGTTCTGAGGATAGCCCAATCCCGCCATAGGCGGTTGACCGGGGTAGGTTCCTTGGGGCGGAGTGACGACCTGCGTCTGGTGTGGAGCTGGCGTAACGGGGTGCGTAGGTTGCGGCGCGACCAGCGGCTTGCCACAGTTATTGCAATGCTTGGCTCCCGGCTTGTTGCGCTTGCCACAATAAGGGCAAGCGACTCCGCCGGGCGTCGGCGGCGTTTGTGCTGCGCCGCCGGGCGAGCTCGGTTGCGGCGGCGTGTTGGGCGGGATGACGGAGCGCGTAGAGACAGCAATTGGAGTTCCGCACTTGTGGCAGAAACGGGCATCGGGCCGGTTTATCGCACCGCACTTGGGGCAATTGATCATTGCCATAATCGTCTCCCGCTTTAATTCTGAAATGTTAATTGAACAGATGTCGTTGGTGGCGCTAGACGAACTTGCCTTTCAGTTCCCCATTCTTAATGCGTTTCGCGCTTTCTCCTCAAACCGATGTAAACAAGTGTCCCGAGCGCCAATACGAAAACGCTCAAGGCCAACCATAATTGTAGCAGGTGAGGAGCTGTATGGTCGTAGTGAATGCGATATTCCCAAAGGCCGGTGCTGGAACCGAGCGCGTTCAGCGTCCAATGGTTGATGGTAAGCCATGAAAGGAATTGAACGGATTGGGGAATATCGACCAGATTGCCTGCAAACAGAATCTGCATAAAGAGCACGAAAAAAATGGAGTAGATAACGGTCGTTTCATTGCGCGCATAAGTCGAGATGGTGAGCCCGAGCATCAAACTCGCCAGGGCCGCCAGAATGAGCGTCAAAAAAATCTCTGCCGGATAAGGGAACAGAATCCCGCGTTCTGGAAACTGGACTCGCAGCGAAACAATGAACAGCAACAAGAGCGTTTGCAGGATGCTGAAACCCAAGAGCACGAGAACCTTGGACAGCATGTAGGGGAGCACGCCCAGGTTCACCATGCGCTCCCGGCGGTAAATTGTCCTCTCTCGCACAATCTCGAAACTGGAACTGAACAGGCCGAACAGGATGCTTGCCAAAGCAAGCATAAAAAGGACGATTTGAGCATTTTGATGAGTGAGTGGATCTGCACGATTGAGTCCGGTCAGGTAGTTCGGCCCGGCAACAATGTCCAGTAGAACACCGATCAGTGGCATGACTGCCAGCAGAACGCCGAGCGCCATCCAGTCCCGCATGATCAATTCGAGGTAACGCCGCGTGAGTATCCACCATTGCCATAACAGGGAAGGCCGCGGTCGCTGGGCCGCTTGGTTGGCCAGTTGT
This sequence comes from Anaerolineae bacterium, assembly GCA_049694275.1. GTDB lineage: Bacteria > Chloroflexota > Anaerolineae > UBA4142 > SHND01 > JBAVQS01. Next base: position 13,011 of record JBAVQS010000136.1, read on the forward strand.
GCAGTAGGAGGGGCTTGTGGTGGATGCTGGATGCGTCCCGCGACATACTGCTGATAAATTGGCGACTGCTTGAACCGCTGTTCCCACTCGCGCGGCGCCTGATCAGGGTCTGCGAGATTGGGCACTTGTTCCAATTCCGAATAGATATCCGAAAAATCGGCCGCATTAAAGAAAGCTTTGGCCTCATCCGGCGGGCCAAAAAAGACCAATCTCCCTCGCGCCAGAAATGCAACGTGGTCGCATTGACTGATATTCGCGGTTGCATGAGTGACGAGGATGACCGTACGCCCCATGTCGGCGAGTTGCCGCATCATGACCATCATCTTTTTCTCGAGCCCGGGGTCGAGCCCCGAGGTTGGCTCGTCGAGGAAAAAGAGAGGGGGCTGGGCAAGGAGCTCGACGGCAATACTAACCCGTTTGCGCTGGCCGCCGCTCAGACTCTGGACCATCTGGTCCCGTTGTGCGGTGAGATTAACGGTCGCGAGCACATCGTCGATGCGCTGGCGCGCTTCCTGGTGGCTAATATCGGGTGGAAGGCGCAGTGCAGCTGAATAGCGCAGCGCGCTTTCGACCGGTAGCCCATTGTGAATGATATCATCCTGAGGCACGTAACCGAGCATCGGGCGATACATTTCGAACAACTTGTAAAAGTCGGCGCCATTCAACAAAACCTGCCCCTGGACTGGTTGAAACCCGCTGAGCGCATTCATCAGGGTGGATTTACCTGCGCCGCTGGCGCCGACGAAAGCTACAAACTCGCGCGGATAGATGGACAGGGTCACATCGTTGAGTAAGAGCTGCTGGCCTTTATGGGTTTGTACGGCCCGGTGCAAGGCCAGCGCGTCGAGGCGCACATTTCCAAAGACATTGAACTGGCTCAACTGTCCCTGTTCGTAGACAAGTTGATCGCTGCCGATCTGGACCACGTCCCCCGGCTGAAGTACGCGCTGCCTGATTCGTGCTCCATTGACGTAGGTACCGTTAGTTGATTTCAGGTCGGCCAGGGCATGGCGCTGCCCGTCAAAATCAATGCGCGCGTGGTGCCAGGAGACAGTCGGGCTGTCGAGCCTGAGACCGGCTTGTGGGTCGCGCCCGATGATTGTGATAGGCTGGCGGATGTCGAGCGGCCGCAGAATCGCAGGGGCTGGAGCAGCGAGAGCAACAAAGGTCAAGCTGATTGAGTTCCCATAGGAGTCGCCAATCCGTACGCTGTCATTGTTGGACAGAACGCGTTCCTGGATGCGCTGGCCATTGTACACCAAGCCATTCGGAGTCCCGAGATCGATGATGCGGTAATGGACGCCAACCGCTTCAAGAGTTGCATGATGCGCCGATACAAGGGGATGATTGATGATAATATCATTGTCGGCCGCGCGCCCGAGCTTGAGGGTTGGCTTGTCAAGCAGCACGCGCTGGGGTATTCCATGACCCGGCGTGTGAATGACGAGCTCGGCGGCGGCGATCCGTTGGGTGCCAGAGGATGAAGAGTTGGAAAGAGCAGGGCTCACCGGGGCGGCATGTTGCACCGCGCCACAGTGCGAGCAAAAGGGCGCGTCGGGGCGGGAGAGGATCTTACCACATTGAATACAATGAGCCGCCGGAGCAAGGACCAGTTCAGCCTGAATACCTCCCAGTTCGATCATCTCTCCCGCGTTGACATCGATTGATCCCGTAACCAAGATACCCCGTATCCGCGTTGGATTAGTCTGGCTCAAATTTTCCAAAAGAACCCGCCCGCCGCGAACTTGCAAACGTGCCTGACGGCGCGAGATGCTCGTGTCGTTCAGTACGACGTGGCAGGCTGGATCCCGCCCCACCTCGCTGGGATTCGAGGTAAGGGGAAGCCGTGTATTCCCAACTCGCAAAAAGCCCCATGGGGTGTTTTGGCTCATAAATGCCAAGTCCGAACTAGCTGAAAAACTCGATTTGCAGATGACCCAGTGTGAGCCGCTCCCCACCATTGAGTGGCGTGCGGTCGCCAGATTGTAAACGTCGATCGTTAATCCAGGTGCCGTTAGCGCTCATGTCCTGAATAAAGAACAGATTCCCGCCGCGTGTAATTATGCAATGTCTGCGCGAAACACCGGCGTCATCTCCACCCCAGGTGGTAAGATCGATCTCGGGATAGATTCCGCTCTCCGGATCAGTGCGCCCAATCACTAGCTGGTCAAAGCCGCTAATGTCAAAATAGGCACGACTCGCCGTGAGCACAAGACGGGGATGACCGGGTTGTGGCGGCTGAGAGGCCGGAATTGCGCCGATCTGACGCCGTGGCTGCGAATTCACCTCGGGCGGTCGGGTTACGACCGGCGGTGGGGTCACGGTGGACGGTGGGGGCGCCGCGGGACGTGGGGTTACGACGGGCGGGGGCATCATCACAGGCGGGGTCACAATCGGTTGCGACACATTCTGAACAGGCGCAGTCCCCGCGGAGGCGGTTGATCCGGCGGAGGAGGACGGATAGGCCGACGGCGCTATATTGGACGAAGGAAGCGAGGGGGCGGCGCGGTCCAAACCCGCCCCACAATTCTCACAGTATTCATTGTCAGCCTTGTTCGCTGTGCCGCAAACTTTGCAGGTCACAGTGGCGCCCGGTGTCGAGGTAACAGGCAACGGCGACTCAGCCGGCGGCGCGGAGACCGTCAATTTAACCCCACACTTGTCGCAGAACAGGGAATCATCGAAATTCTCTTGAGCGCAATTTTTGCACTGCATACGTTCCTCCGTATTTTAGGGAATGGCGGGCGCGACTAGGGCGTTTTCTGGGAAGCTGGGGCTGTCGGATTGCCGCTCGATGGATCCAATTGCTGGGTGAATCTCCTGGTTTCGTATTTCAGGCGTTTGGTACCGGAACTTGACATTTGGCCTTGCTGTTGCAAATTCTGCGCCTCTTGCGTTGCCAGGTTCGCCTGATCAGTCTCCCCAAGGTTGACCAGCCGCGTCGCCGCTGCCTGCAGCATCTGGGTGGCTGCCCCCGTATTCCCAGACTGGGCGCTCTGCAACGCTCGCGTCTGGAGATTATGCGCGACTACTCGCTCGACCAGGTTCGCTACCTGCGGGTTGGGCGTCGACGCAGTCCCATATTCCACGATCATGTCCACTCGCACTTTTTCGCCGAACACATTGGCGAGCGGCACGTCATACGAGACTTCGGCCTGGGCTGCCCGCATCCGGCAGGGTGGTTTGGATGGCAACACCAGTTCCACCAGGATTTGTTGACCGGTATTCTTGTCAATATCTCCCAATGTGACCTGTACCTCACGCGGGGTGATCGCCCGCCCGCCCAGACTTTGAATCAGCGGCACGACCTGCCAGACCTGCGTCGCAGAGACATCGGCGGACAGCCGTAGCAACATCTGTGCATTACGGACGACCGAGCCCTGAGCACTGCGCACCTCAGATTGAAAGACCTTGACAATATCCTGTGGCGCAGTGATCAGGTCACTCTTGCCCCCCGAGGCCTGTGCAATCTGATCGAGCAGCACATCATTCCAGTCCCCGCCACCCCCAATTCCCTGCACTACTCCCTGGGCGCTTGCATTCTGTCCTGGCAGCCCCAATCCGAGAGCGACGATTGGAATTCGGCTCTGCCCGGCCTGTTGGGCGCACTGAAGAATTTGCGCATCGTCTCCCCAACTCATTCCGTCTGTTAACAACAGGATCTTGTGAATGCGGTTCGGGTCATTGGGATTATAGTTGCGATGTGTCTCCTCCAGGCCCTTTTGCAGACCGAGGGACATCTGCGTGCCGCCCCGCTCCACGATTCCGTTGGCGATATCGTGCAACTGCTGTTTGTTCTGCGCCGGCATGCTTGCGAGTGGGACGTCGACCTTGTCGTCGAACAGGACGATGGAAATGAAATCATTGGGCTGGAGTTGATCGATGAGCATGTGAACAGCCTGGCGCAGGCTGTCGATCTTTTGACCCTTCATCGAGCCGCTACGATCGAGCACCAGGCTCAGGTTGAGCGGCATCTGTACTGCGCTGATCTGCGCTCCCATTGGCCTGGCCTCGATGAGCGCATAAGTCTTTTGCGGACCTTGCATATTTGCGGTGACGACGTTTTGAATAAGTGTGACCTGAAGGTTAACTTCGCCAGCCATTTGTCCTACCTCCATTTTTGGATATTGTATTCCCTTTTCACAGGCCGATCAAATTGAGCGAATCTACGTCACGGTAGTATCCTGCCCATTTCCCCACCAGTCGATTGTCATCCGGCTACAGCCCCGAGTAATGGCCGGGAGCGCCTCACCGGAACATCACAAGAGTTTGGCCAAGCTGGATTTGATCTCCGGGGTGTAGCTGAAGGCCTGCCCCGGAATTCGGAACCGGCTGGCCGCGGGCGCTCGTCCCTGTTCCCGAATTGAGGTCGCGCACATAAAACTTGCTGGAAGCCGTATAAACCACCGCATGACGCCTGGCGATGCCCGGATCGCCAGGCAGATAAACATCACATGAATCCGAGCTGCCGAGTATTGTCGAATCGATGACCGACACAGTCAGTTCCTTTCGTTTCCCGTTCATCACCTGGAGTGTCCCTTTACCCAGCACGCTCCCAAACACCTCAACCGAAATGGGAATCAGCGAACCGATAAACGCGCCGATCAGGATGAGGCCCAGTCCGCCTAAGATCACCTGAACCGATTCACTTTGGTTCAGGTAGAGCTCCGTGATTGTCTCATAAATGAGGCCGCCGAGCAGCCCGCCGAGTGCGCCGCCGACTGCCCCATAGCTTGCGCGACGTAGCCTCCTGCTCAACAAGCCCTCTCCTGCCCCTATCAATAGTCCCAAGAGCATCCAGCCGAGTGAGCGCCCGAGGATTCCTCCGCCGGCAACGAGAAACAGGACCTCGCCGAGCAATAGCCCCAGGAGACCTCCGACGAGACCCGCCAGGCCGCCTAACCCTGCACCCACGAGCGCCCGGCGGAATGACCGTTGAATGATAGCGCCGGAGACGCTGCCGGTTGCAATTCCGATACACAGCCCGACGCCCGCGCCGACAAACATGTAGGCAAGCCAGATGTTCCACGTGCCCGTCGCGACGCTGCCGACGGCAAGCCAGGCGATGAGGCCCCCCAGTGCGCCAAAGACCGTGTTGTAATAGATCTGCATTACTCGATTCATGCCAAAAACTCTCTCTCTAGCGCGGCGCCCCGCACCATGGGCAGAACCTGCTTCTGGCCTGTAACACACTTCCGCACTTACAGGTTACCACGCCGTCAGGTTGCGGAGGTGTGGGACCAGACGCCGACTTTAACATCCCGCCTAGCACAGGCGGGGGAGATTGCCACCCGCCGATGGGCACAGACGATGGCGGTTGCCAATTTCCGCTGGGATTTAGCAAGGACCGTCCGCAACTACGGCAAAATTTGGCGTCAGGGCGAAGCTGTTGAGCGTGACAATATGGACAGTACACGAGCATTGGGACATAATTATTGGCGCCGGTCTGCCGGGTCGCTCGCACATGCCTGACGCCTCTCCAGAGGGCCGGTGCGGCAAGCGCGAAGAGCAACGGGAAAGAGAAAATGAGCGCGACAAGCGGATCTGACCGCAAGTTGATGAGGTGTTGCTCTGTATAACTGCCAGATGAAGAACTGCTTGGGCTGCTTCCAGTTCCGCCAACGCTCACCACAATATTTCGGTGTGTACCATCATAGGTTGGCCGGGGGCTCCTGTAGGTCATGCGATACTGGTTTGCGAGATTCGTGCCGATCTTGTCGATAATCCCCGTAAAATCGGCGCCTGGCGTCAGGTTATAGAATTCGCCATGGGTTTCGTCAGTCAGCTTGTGATAGTCCGGCGAGTCGTAGGCCACGGCATAAAGCGTAATCCCCTTTTGCTTCAAAAGCTCCGCCACACGGTCTGCATTGAGATCTGGATCGCTGAAATCGCCCGGCCCCCCCCCATCCCCGGTGTGGTGCGCAGGGGCATCGGTAATCAAGATAATCACCTTTTGTGCCTGGGGCCGATAGGTCATCTTGGTAGCCTGTTTGACTGCCCCCAATGATAGTTCTGGGTCATCCCCACCTCCATTGGCGCTAAGGCTGGCGATCCATGATTGGAATTCTTGTGCGTTATCCGTGAGGCTGCCATCCTTGTTGTAAACCCCGCGAATTTCATCGCCGAAGGTAACCAGCCCCAAGCGGTAATCTCGCTTTTTGTCCTTGAGCTTTTGGGCAAAAGCAATCGCCGTTTGCTTGACCCCTTCGATTTCATTTGTCATGCTGCCCGTCGTATCAAAGGCAAACACGACATCCACAGTGCGCACATCGCTCGTCCCGGCAAAGTTGGTAATCTCGACCGACGTGCCATCCTCTGTGACCCCAAAGTCCTCGCGCTTTAATCCCGACACTGGCGTTCCACTGGAATCATCCACGTTAACCGACAGCGTGATTTCCGGATAGCGAGAGGTATCGACCTGTGCCAGTTTGACGCTGTAAGAGGCCTGCGCCTGCGCCTGCTCGGGTCCAAATAGCAGGACGAACACCAGCATGATAATGAAAGGATAGGCGGATACCAATTTTCTCATACAGAACTCCTCATTCGCAATCCAATCACACTACCGTGGTCAGCGAATCTCGACACTCAGCGTATAGGTCTGACCGGTCCCGCTTGCAGTAACTGCAAAGTAGTATGTGCCCGAGACGTTGGGCATAAAATCGTATACCCAGTTGCTGTCCCGCCCGTCATGGAAAGCCTCAGTATATTGCTGTGTACTAATCGACTTGGAACCAGGGTTGAAGAGGTTAAAGCGCAGGTAGCCGCTGGGAATGACGGTAAAGCGTACCTCCTGTCCCCCCGCCAGGTCGATTGCATACACATCCCGTTGCTTGGTCTGGTTGTCAATGACCGACAAGACCTGCTTGCCCAGGTCCAGCCTGGTCCCTGGAATGTCGCTGCTCACCTGCTCGGCTGGAGCCGTGTTCCCTGTAGGATCGACCGACAGGGAATATTTTTGCCCGGTGCCAGTCGCAGAGACGGAGAAATAGTATGTGCCCGAGACTGCAGGCATGAAATCGGCTACCCACTTGCTGTCCCGCCCATCATGAAAAGCCTCGGAGTAGCGATTGGTTTCAATCGATTTCGAGCTGGGATTGAAGAGGTTAAAGCGCACGTAGCCGCTGGGAATGACGGTAAAACGTACCTCCTGCCCTCCTACCAGATCCATGGCGTAGACATCCCGTTGCTTGGTCTGATTATCGACGACGGACGAGACACTGCTGCACAATGCTATTTTGGTTCCTGAAATATCATCGCTGACATGACCATTCATATTCTGAACGGTCGTGGCAGGTGTGCACTGAATCGGCGCATGCCCTCCGGAGGATGCAGTCGCGGGGGTGGGAACAGTTGTAGCTGCCGGGCGTGCAGTTGTATCAGTGGGTGTGCTGGGACTTGCTGCGGGAGTTAGGGGCGCCGCTACGGTATAAACCGGAGTATCTGTCGGTATGAATGTTGCTGTGAGAGTACGCGTCAAAGTGCTCGTTCGTGCACTGACAGCAAGCACAGTGGGCGTGCGAGATGCTCCACTGTCTGAAAACAATTTGCCGATTACAAGCCCCAAAGCAAGACAAGTAACGATCCCTAATATTCCCCCACCGATTGCAATTGGGAGCCAGCCAGGCTGTTTCTGACCTGATTTTGTCTGGGTGGATTGCCCGACCGGAACAGTCGGTGCAAATTGCCCGGAGTTAGTTGTTATGACTTGATAAGGAACTCCATATAGTTCTTGCTCCATTTCTCCGATGGATTGGTAACGCTGGGCGGCATTCAGGTTCATCGCCTTGAGGATAGTCGCTTCAGTTCGAGCCGAAATTGTGGTCCTAATCTGTCGCGGCGGAACCAGCAGCGTTCCGGCAGATCGATGGGGCGATTCCGGGGGAATAATGCCCGTCAGAACATAGTATAGAGTAGCGCCAAGCGAATAGACATCCGAACGCACCGTCGTTCCGCCTACATACTGCTCGGGCGGTGCAAAACCGGGGGAGCCCGCACGCGCCCCCTGAGTAGTGGTCGAACCACTCGCCAGGATCTTGGCAATGCCAAAATCCACCAGGACAGGTTCGCCCGATGGCGTGATAATAATGTTTTGCGGCTTGACATCCCGATGGATAATACCCTGTGAATGGAGATATTTGAGCGCGCCAAATATCTTTCGGATCCGGGCCAGGGCGACGGTTTCCGCTAGCGGGCCCGATTGCTTGACAATGGTCTCTAGATTTTGTCCGTCGACATAATCCATTACGAGATACTGGGAGCCATTTGGCTCGAGAAAATGGTCTATGACCCTGACGAGATTGGTATGATTCAATCGGGCCAGGATATTCGCTTCGGTTTGGAACTGATTGGGATCACCCCCCGCATTCTCTTTGAGTGCGACGGCTTTTCCGCCCAGGCCCAGATGTTCAGCCAAATAGACTGCGCCCATTCCGCCGGAGCCCAACTGGCGCATGACACGGTATCGGTTTTGCAAGACGGTTCCTGGTAACGCCATGGATCATACCTCGAATCTTGTTTGTTCTGCTCGCAATAGTGGTTCATTAGACCTGCGTCTGCCCAAGATGGGATCGATTGCTTAGAGCGAATTCCATATCGGTTGATGGGTGCGCAGGGGCAATCCCTCGTGGTTGCCCGCACTGGACGGGGCAGGCACGAGGCACAGCCCCTACAACGAGGCCGTAAATGGAATTGGAATTC
>JBAVQS010000137.1:0-21339 GCA_049694275.1 Anaerolineae bacterium
CAAGAATAAACCGGTTGCCTCCATTTGTCATGGGCCCTGGACGCTTGCTTCGGCGAATGTGGTGAAAGGCCGCCATCTCACATCCTATTGGGAGGACGGGGTTCCCGAAGAGATTAAAAAGGCCGGGGGCATCTGGCAGGATCAGGAAACTGTGGTTGACGGAAATCTGGTAACGGCCCGCTGGCCGATGGATTTGCCAGCCTTTATGCGCGAATTAATGAGGCTGGTCGAAAAGATTTCCTAGTCCGTTAAGGCGAGGTGGGCGCACTGATGTTGCAGAGGTAAGGAGATCCATGATGAACTTACTTTCGTCGCTTCAAGTCAACTTTCCGCGCAAAGCTATCCTCCTGGCAGGACTCCTTACCCTACTCCTGGTCACCACCTTCTCGACACCCGTTCGCGCGGCGGGCTGTCCTAGCTCCGCTTCTTGCGGACAGGCGCTCCCCGTTGGCGGCGGCGAAGAATTGACGAAAGCGGATGTGCAAGCTTTAGCAACCGATACCTCTCCGTGCCCAGCGAACGCGCCAGCCTCGACGACGCTCCCGGTCGAACCAGGCAAGCCGAATGAGCCCCAAAAGAAAAATGGGGTTCCCAAGGGACCGATATCGCCAAAAGGTAACGAGGGAGGTGACGGCTTGGCTCAATCAGTTGAGCCGACGACCAGTTGGATCGCATCGGGTACGCGGGCGCTCGACCCACCGGATCCCCAAATCGCCGTCAGTTCGACCCATGTCATCATCACCGATCAGAACATTGCTTTCTATAACAAAGCCGGGCAACTCTTGTGGGGCCCCGTACAGCCCTGCCTTTTCTTTGAAAAGCTCAAGGGCGATGAACAGCCCACTCCCACGCTTGCTATTAGCGATACGCGCGTGATGTTTGATGAATATCGAAAACGTTTTTGGATAGCAGATCTGTCTAACAATCCGTATTGCGGTTTCCAGCCCTGTCGCCGCAGCCGGCTTGTCGTCGCCGTGTCGAAAGACGAGAACCCCTTCGACGGCTGGTTTCTCTATTTTTGGGATGGCGTGGTAGACCAGGGCAAGTGTTCGCATCCCGGCGGATGTGCTGGGACGCCGGACTTGCCGGGTGATGACATGGATTACCCACTCCTCGGGGTTGACAGTTGTTGTCTCTATGTCACGAACAGGGTTGCGAGGAATTGGACGGATATCTTGGGTGGGCAGCACACGTATGAACGTTATTGGCAAGTGGCTCTGCTCTCGGCGGATCCTATGGCGAAGGGTGATTCCTCTGCTACAGTGCCGGCTTGGGTGTGGTGGGACTTGACCGCCCCCGACGGAAAAGAGATCCTGATACAACCCGTCGTCGCGCACGGCCCCAGCCCGCGTGGCTACCTCGTCGGCTCTTGGTACGACCAGGACGGCAGCAGCCATATTCTAGTATGGGGAATGGAACATCCAGTGGGATGGACGACGGCAACGGCCAATGCCATTGCGCTGGATTGGGAACGAGACTGGGCTGACGTGCGGCCCTTTGTCGCACCGGTGGTTGCACCACAACCAGGTACTTGCGGTAACATCGAAACGACGAATGGGTGGGTCAATGTGCTGAAAGCCATCTATCGCAACCAACACCTGTACGTCACTAACCATGAAACCGCAAACTGGACGACGGGCGTGAACCAAACTTCTATTCGCGTGGTGCGGCTCGACCTTAGCGACTGGACATCCGACAGGGCATTTGTACACTTTCCTCAAGGGAATGATGATCGCACCTTCGGCGACTTGGCTCAGGGTGACCCGCCGGCAGAGCAGGCGTATTATATGTGGCCCGCACTCGAGGTCAACAAACAGGGGAACATGGTCGTGGTTTATACACGCTCGTCCACTGACTTGTATCCTCAAGTCCGCTACAGCACTTTCTTGTATCCGACCGAACCGGATATCCGCCCCAGCCAATTGCTGAAAGCAGGGGAAGGATACGCTGGCAGTGTGCCCACGGATTGTAGTACTGCCACCCCCTATCGCTGGGGGGACCTGGCGGGAGCTTCAGTTGACCCGTACGACGACACAGGTGTATGGATTGCACATGAGTATGCTAATGCCGCGCACGAGACCGATGTGTGGGTCGGCAAGGTCTTTGGCGCGCAACACCCCGACCTGTGGCTGCGCAATTTCAGTGTCGGCCTCCCCAGTGACCAGACCAAGATTCCGGTGCCATTGTCTGCGAAGGTGACACTCAGTAACGAGGGAGACGGGGCGGCCACGCAAATTGCACTGACCATCGCCATGAAGCCCACCTCAGGCGGGATTGCCAAGACCCTCTTGACCTTTCCCGAGGGGGACCTCCCTGCTGGGTACAAGAAAGACTTTGAACTGCAAGTGCCACATATCCCAACCGGCTACTACGACTTCATTGTAAGCGCTTACGGTCAAACTTGCGGTAGCGGTGGTTGCCGACGACAGGCAGAATACACTTTAAGCAACAACTCTCTTACGAAAAGAATCTACATTTCAGGGGGCCTCGGTACGGGAGCGCAGATACAACCCCTGCCCTCGCTATTCGAGGTGACGGGGATAAACAGTTTACCGGCTGCCCCAGCGACAGAAGCGGGTGGCGGCAACGAGTAGTTAGCGATCCAGTTTCCACACTCACGCGGTGTGACTGAATAACCTCAATGGGAGCAGCAAGTAGTAAGGGCAATCCCTTGTGGTTGCCCTGTATTGTTCATGCGTCATCGTTTGCTACGCTCGCGGACCCCAATACGCATGGCAGGCCCATTTCTGGATGACCACAGCCTCGCTTGTCACTCTTCACTTTCGCACCCCTTCGTTCAAATTCTCACGTCCGCTTTTCGTCGGCGCTAAAATCCCGTACACGACCTAGATAAAGGTTTCGCCCGATCGCCCTCGCCTCTCAGTTCCGCCGTCGCCCATTCGCCTTCTCTCATTCCGCAATCCCCATTCCGCAATCCTCTTCTTTCTTATACCACACTCCCTCGCCCATTTCCATCTAACATATGTCATAAACACTTGCGCATCACCCAATTAAAAGAGGCCCTGCCAGTCCGGCAGGGCCTCTTTTAAGCTTATTTCGGTCAACCTTTTTTACGCCGCCCCCAAATCGGGTCAGGGATTCGCAAATTCATCTAACATATGTCACATCTTTTTATTTGATAATAAAATGAGCGCGCGGATAAATCGGGGACGAGAAACCGTAGACCTGAATACATAAACCGGCCCTTGACACAACCTACAAGTAGACGGACAATAGAGACAGTACCCGAACGCACGCTACTGGCAAAAAAGCGAATCAGAAAGGAGAGGCCTATGAGAACCAGGTCGTTTTCCCTTGTGATTTTGGCGACATTGTCCATCCTGACATTTGCCGCGTGGGTCATGCCAAGCCCAACCACACCCATCGCCAGGGCAGCCCCGGCCGGCGCGCCGCTCCTTCAAGCGGCTACCCCTACGCCTGCGCCAACCCCTATCCCTCCGAATCCACCCCTCTCAACTCAATACAGCCCGGAATCAGTGGGGCTGGTTGCCGGCCTGCTGGCCCTCCTCGGGCTATTGTTCGTCCTGCTGCTCTGGTGGTCCAACAAGCTCGACCACGCCAGTTACCTCGGCAGTCTTTACCGGGACACGATTGAAGAGATCGAGTACGGGCGTCTGGCGACGGCGCTCCGAGAGAAACTGGAGACACGCCAGTATCACCGCGAAGTCCAGCAAGATAGTGAGTGGCAGGCCAAATTGCCGGACAAGTTGCAAGAGGTCGCGGGCGAGTACTCGGATGATTGGGGCACCGGCGGTTGGGGTACGAGCAGTTGGGGCACCGGCAGCGGAGGGGCGTTCTCTTCGGATGATTATGCAACCGCCGGTTCGACCGGTGGGGGCGTGCCCAACCTACCGCCGGACCCGAAAGTGATCGCCAGGCAACAAGAGCGTCAGAGTAATTTGTACGAATTGCAGCGCAAAGTCGACGGCGAGGCCAAACGACGATACCAGCAAAACCTGAGCGAGGCCCGTACCAAAGCCAAAGAGCGCGCCAGGCAGGCGGTTTCGATCGACCTGGGTGTGCTGCAAGGAAGAGGAACGGAATTCGTGCTCGAGTTCACGGCGGTGGTCGTGATCATCTTTACCGCCTTCGGGTTGGGCGTGTTGCGCATTCTGGACACGCAGCAGATTGGCACCCTGCTTGCCGCGATCGCCGGCTATGTGCTTGGCCGGGCCACCACGCGTGGTCAAGGCGCCGAGGCTGAAACGCGCACGCCGGTCAAGACGACCGAATTGGCAGAGCTGCTCAAAGTGGTGAGCGGAATCACGCAGGTTGCTCAGTCGGCGCCGCTGCCCGCGCAAGCCACATTGACCACTCAAACCGTGCCGCCTGCACAACCCGCGCCGACCACACAGGCGCCGCCGCCTGCGCAAACCACATCGGCCGCGCCCCCCGTAGTGGAATCGATCACGCCGGGTGCGCCGCCGAGACCCTCATAAGAAAAGAGGATCAGGGACAACCATGAGCCAGGAACCGGACGCGTGCGTTTTTTGCAAGATCGTTCAAGGGAGCGCGACCGCTTATCGCATCGCCGAGGATGAGAAATCACTGGCCCTGCTCGACATCAATCCGTTCGCCCAGGGTCACGTGCTCGTCATCTCCAAGCGGCATGTTCCCTGGTGGCACGAGCTCGACGACGAGGAGACCGCGAGCCTGTTCAAGCTGGCGAACCGGGTCGCGAACAAGATCATGACGGCCTACTCCCCTGATTTCGTCCTGCTCTATGCGCGGGGGCGGCGGATTCCGCATACGCACATCTTTCTCGTCCCCTCCTATGGCGGCGATATCCTCGACCGGTTCTTTAACGCGCTCGAAAAAGTACAAGAGACGTCCCAGGATCTGGCCCAGTTCAAACAAGCGGCCGCGCTGCAAGAGGCGGCGCAAAGGTTACGGGAAGCAGGAGAAGATATTCCATGAAGTGGCTAACACGTTCGCATGTGCATGTCGACCGGGTGGCGTGCCCCTGGCTCATCACGCGCTTTATCGACAATGAAGCCGAATTCCTGTTCACGCCGAAAAATCAGATTGAGCAGGTCGCCCGCGAAACAGGCGCCATCCCCTTTGACGCGCCCGGCGTCGAGTTGGGGCATCACGATGGACGCTGCTCGTTCGAGTCGATCCTGCTCAAATACGACCTCAAGGATCCGGGGCTGCTGCGCCTTGCCAAAATCGTCCACGCGGCGGATGTCGATGCGGACATCGACACCGACCCTATCGCCCGCGGCCTGGAAGCGATTGCCTCGGGGTTCAGTCTCCGCTACCCCGACGACGAAGAGAACCTGTCGGTCCAGTTCGAGGTCTATGACGCCCTGTATGCCTGGTGCCGCCTCCAGGTCGCGCAAGGTAAATAAACGCGCGATTACCAATAATGATGCACGAGCGGCTTGATGCGGCGCTCGTACAGCTCGTGGACCTGGGTCATGGTCGCCTCGGGGATGGGCGGCAGCCCGGCCGCGGCGATATTCTCTTCCGCCTGGGAGGGCCGCTTGGCGCCCGGAATTGCGGCGGTGACCGCATCGAACATCAAAATCCAGCGGAGGGCGAACTGCGACATCGTCCAGCCCGGTGGGACGAGCGCGCGCAGTTCCTCGACCGCTTCCAGACCGGTCTCGTAATCTACTCCCGCAAACGTCTCACCGCGGTCGAACGCTTCGCCATACCGGTTGAACTGGCGGTGGTCATCCTCTGCAAAGGTCGTCGCGCGGGCCATCTTGCCTGTTAGCATGCCGGAGGAGAGCGGAACACGGGCGAGGATTCCCACCTGTCGCCGCTTCGCTTCCGTAAAAAAGAGGTCGGCCGGGCGCTGCCGGAAGAGATTGAAAATGATCTGGACCGATTGAACGTTCGGATATTCGATCGCCTTGAGCGCCTCTTCGACCTTTTCGACGCTGACGCCGTAGTAACGGAGCTTGCCCTGCTGGACCAGGTCGTCGAGGATGCCAAATGTTTCGGGCATGTAATACAGCTCAGTCGGCGGACAATGAAGCTGTAGCAGGTCAATCGCATCCGTCTTCAGATTCTTGAGACTACGCTCCACCCATCCCGTCAGGTTCGCGCGGGTATAGCCGTCGACGACCTGTTTCGGGAGCCGCCGGCCTGCTTTGGTCGCGATATAAAATGGCTCGGAGCGCGTGCTCCGCAGTTGGGCCAGCAACTGCTCGCTCCGACCATCCCCATAGACATCCGCCGTATCGAAAAAATTGACGCCGAGGTCCAGTGCGCGGCCTAGCGCTTCGAGTGATTCCCGGTCGTCCACCTGCCCCCACGCCCCACCAACAGCCCAACAGCCAAAACTGATAGTCGATACCTTCAAGCCGGTACGTCCCAGTCCACGATATTCCATCGGTTCACCTCACTGCAAAGAATTGATGTCATTATACCCCCGAATCGAGGGAACAGATGACGCGAATTAAAAAACTCCGTATTCGTTTTTTGACAATCTACTAACTCGTATTATAATTTCACACAGGCATAATTATGGCAAGGCAAGCCGGTTCCTCTTTTTCGCTATTGTCTTGACAAATCTAGTAACTTGTATTATAGTTTATTTGTAAGCTCAAAAAGGGGTATATTGTGTCTGTTCGTCATGCAGTCCTAGGATTACTCGTCCAACGCCCGCGCCACGGCTATGAACTGCGCGCGGCGTTCGAATCCCTGGTCGGCGGCAAAGAGAATTGGGATGTCAAACCGGCTCAGGTTTACGCCACCCTCACCCGGTTGGAAAAGGGGGGCCTGGTGGCCGAAGAGTCGGTCGAGCAAGATGCGGGACCGGAAAAGCGCATCTATGCCATTACACCCGGAGGACGCCAGATACTCCAGACCTGGTTTGCGGAGGGCATCCCGCCGGAGCATCAGCATGACGAGTTCTTTATCAAGCTCATGGTCGGGCTCGTCTCTGGCGCCGCCGATCCCTACCAATTGATCCAGACACAGCGAACCTTTCTCTATCGTGAATTGCACGCGATCACGACCCAGCGCACCCGCTCCGATCCCAAGAAAGAGCTCGCCAAGATTCTGCTCCTCGACAAGGCCGCTATGTATTTGGAAGCAGACCTGCGCTGGCTGGACATAACCGAAATGCGGCTCGACGAGATCAAGCGCCAGCCGCTGCCCGAGCCCGAAGTCCGGCCGCGCGGGCGTCCTCGCAAGAATCTCGAATAAAAGCACCAGGAGAGCAAGATGCCACTGATTCAAACCGATAATCTGACCAAAGTGTACGGCAAGGGCGAAGCGGCCGTCATCGCGCTCGACCACGTCAGCATGAGCGTCAATCCGGGCGAATTCGTCGCCGTAATGGGACCGAGCGGCTGCGGCAAATCGACGCTGCTGCACCTGCTCGGTGGACTGGACAACCCGACGGAAGGGAACGTCATGATTGAAGGCGGCTCCCTCTCCAAACTGTCGGACGACGCGCTCACCACCATCCGCCGCCGCAAGATCGGTTTTGTGTTCCAGTTTTTCAATCTCATTCCAATCCTGACGGCGGTTGACAACGCCGCGCTTCCGCTCGTCCTCGACGGCAAAAACAGCGCCCAGTCCCGGCAAAAGGCCGCCGACTGGCTGAAACAGGTCGGCCTGGGGGCTCGGCTCGACAACCGGCCCGACCAGTTATCGGCGGGCCAGCAGCAGCGCGTCGCGATTGCGCGCGCCTTGATTACCGAGCCGATGCTTGTCCTCGCCGACGAGCCCACCGGGAACCTGGACTCGCGTGCCGCAGATGAAATCGCCGGGCTTTTGCGCCAGGTGGCCAAGGAATGGGGACGCGCCGTCTTGATGGTGACCCACGATCCACGCATTGCCGCCTACGCCGATCGCATCGTCTTTCTCAAAGATGGCAAGATTGTGAACGAGACCCACCTGGAAGCCCGGAACGATGGAAATAAAGAGATCGTCGCCGGCGAGCTCCGGGCGCTCGCCCAATAGACGAGGCACACGATGAAAAGGATCGTAATAGTTGGCGCGCTCGCGGCGCTTCTGGTCATTCTCACCCTGGCGGGGTGCAGCGCCACCCCGGTCACGGTCAAACCGACGCCGACCGCCGGGGCATCCGGTCAAGGCGGGCTAACCGGCGAGCACATCATCGCCGAGGGACACGTGACGCCGGTCAAGAGCGCGTCCCTTAGTTTTGCCACCGGCGGCATTGTCACGCAGGTCTCCGTTGCAGTCGGCGAGCGCGTCCAGGCCGGCCAGGTCCTGGCGCGGCTGGACGATTCGCTGTTGCAAAAACAGATCGCGCAGGCGCAGGCCCAGCTCGAGATCGCCCGAAAACAACTGGACCAGGCCAGTGCGCAGGCGCAACTGGCAGACAAGCAGTTCGCCCAATTGAAAGCGGGCGGAACGGATGCCGCGATTGCGGCGGCTCAGGCCGCGCTCAACGCCGCCAGGGCGAATGCAGACCGGGTGAAACAGGGACCCACCGCGGACGCGCTCGCGCAGCTCAAGGCAAACCTCGACAATGCGCAGGCCGCCCGCGACCAGGCCCAGTCGGCCTACGACCGCGCGGGGGGCGCCAGCAATCCTTATATTGGACTGACGCGCGAGGCGCTCGCCCTGCAGCAGGCAACGAACGCCTACATCGCCGCGCAGGCCGCATACAACGAGGCCCGCTCGCATCCCACGGCGGCCGAGCTGGCCGCCGCCAACGCCCAGATTCAGCAAGCGCAGGCGGGGCTAGCCCAGCTAACGCCCGGGAAGCCGGCGCTGGATGTCGCACAGGCGCAGGTCAATTCGGCGCAAGCCGCGCAGGCATCGGCGCAGGCGCAGGTCAATTCGGCGCAGGCCGCATTAGAGACGGCTCAAGCGCAGGCGACGAATTACGTGCTCGTCGCGCCTTTTACCGGAACAGTCATGACGCTGGACGTAAATCCGGGCGAATTTGCGACGCCGGGCATCGCGGTCCTGCGTTTGGCCGACACCGCCTGGCAAATCGAGACAACCGATCTCACCGAGCTGAATATCACCCGCGTGAGCGAAGGAACGCCCGCCACGATGACCTTTGACGCAATTCCGGGCCTGGAACTGCCGGGGCACGTCGCCCGGATCAGGCCGTACGGGGACACCAAACAGGGCGATATTGTTTATACGGTCATCATCACGCCCGACCAGCAGGATGTGCGCCTCCGCTGGAACATGACCGCCAAGGTCACGCTTACGGCCAAGTAGGAGATTTGATTATGAATTTCCAATTCTCACTCGCCGCCCGCTATCTGTGGGGGCGCAAGCTGCGCTCGTTTCTCACCACGCTCGCCATTGTCATCGGTGTCCTGGTGATCTTTGGCATGGGAATCCTGCTGCCGACGATGATGGAGGCCTTTCAAAAGAACCTGCAATCCTTGTCGGGCCAGGTGGACGTGACGATCATGCACCAGACGGGCGAAGCGTTCTCAACCGGCGTGCTCAACAAAATCAAAACGGTGCAAGGGATCAGCGCGATCGCCGGATCGATCTCGCGCCCGATGAACATCCCGCTAAACTTTTACGGTCACGATTCGACCGTGACGGGGTTGACGCTCACCGGCGTTGATCCCGTCGCCGCGCCCACCATCCGCGATTACACACTCAAGGACGGGCGTTTTCTCACGCCGGGCGATAGCGCGGCCGCCATCATCACTTCCAGTCTGGCCGATGCTCTCGGAGCGAAACTGGGCGACACCTTCCGCATCCCGACGACGGAGGGGGTCGCCAAGCTAACCGTCGTCGGAATCCGCGCCAACCGACCTTCGATTGGGAACGAAGAGGTGCTCGTCACGCTGACTGAAGCGCAAAAACTTTTGGATATGGCGGGGTATATCAACGTCATCGAAGCCAACCTGGCAACCAAGGATGACACCCAGCGTCAGGCTATCGTCCAGCAAATCCAGGCCCAACTGGGCAAAAACTATTTATTGAACGCCGTAACGAACGAATCCTCGATTATGGGGTCCCTGACAGCCGCTCAGTGGGTGTTCGACCTGCTCGGTTTCTTGACGCTGTTCATGGGTGGGTTCATCATATTCAACACATTCCGCACCATCGTCGCCGAACGCCGTCACGACATCGGGATGCTGCGTGCGATTGGCGCGAGCAGACAAACGATTATCGGCCTGATTCTCGCCGAAGGGCTCGTGCAAGGAATCGTCGGCACGGCAATCGGGTTGGTGCTCGGGTACCTATCCGGGGCAGGCATTATCGTCGCGCTGAATGGCTTTATGCAGCAGTATCTCGGCTTTAAAATCAGCGGCGTGGTCGTCGAGCCCGGGCTGGTTATCGTGTCCATCGTCCTGGGAGTTGGCGTGACACTCTTTGCGGGGCTGTTGCCTGCGCTGAACGCCAGCCGCGTTACCCCGATCGAGGTGCTGCGGCCATCGCTCGGCGAAACGATGCAGCGCATCAGTCGAATTGGCACAATCGCTGGAGCGATCATGATCGCCGCGGCGCTCGCCGGGCTGTTGTCCGGCAGTTTCGCGCTGGTGGCCGTCGGAGGCCTGCTCTTTCTTGTCGGCCTCGTGCTTGTCGCCCCGGCGCTCGTACGACCGATTGCCAATGCGTTCAGCCTGTTGATTGCACTGATCTTTGCACGCGAAGGCACCGGCGAGCTGGCGCAGGGGAATATCACGCGCCAACCCTCGCGTTCGGCCATTACCGCGAGTGCGACGATGATCGGCCTGGCCATCATCGTCGGCGCCGGGGGGCTGATGTACAGCCTGAGTGATACTGTCGTGGGGATGTTCAAAAAGTCGATGGGCAGCGATTACCTGCTCGTGCCCCCTTCCGTCAGTCTCTGGAAAGGGGATGTCGGCGCGAGCCAGAGCTTGGCAAACAAGCTTCGCTCAGTGCCGGGGATCGGCACGGTGAGCAGCATGCGCTTCGCCCAGTCCGAGATTCCGAGCAGCGGCGCACGCGGCACGGGCAGCGTTCAGATATCGGTGCTCGGCATCGACCCGGCTTCCTTTACAGAAGTATCGGGGATGGATTTCCAAAAGGGGGATCCCCAGCAGGCATACGCCGCGCTGGACCAGGGCCGGAATATTATTGTGAATGGCATCCTGGCCGCCCAGTCCGGGCTGAACAACGGCGACACGGTGACGCTCTCCACGCCGCAGGGCCAGCAAGAATATCACATCGTCGCGATCGCCGGCGACGTACTGAATATGAAAATCAACACCGCCTACATCTCGCAGGCCAATATGCGGGCGGACTTTAACAAGACCGAGGACATTTTCTACCAGGTGAATCTCGCGCAGGGCGCGGACCCGGCGGCGGTGGACGAACGGCTCAAAACCATTGTCGCAGACTATCCGCAGTTCCGGCTTGTCGCGACGCGCCAGTACCTGGATGAATTCAGCCAGCAGTACGATTCCATCTTTGTGGGGATGTATGTTTTACTGGCGGTCCTTTCGTTCCCCTCGCTCATTGCAATCCTCAACACGCTCGCGATCGGCGTGCTCGAGCGCACACGCGAGATCGGCATGCTGCGCGCGATTGGCGCCTCGCGCGGCCAGGTGCGGCGCATGGTTATCGCCGAAGCGCTCTTGCTGGCGGCGATCGGGACGGCATTCGGCCTGCTCAGCGGGCTTTACCTCGGTTATGTGATGGTGCAGGGGCTCAGCGCCAGCGGCATCTTCAAGATGGCCTATTCCTTCCCCTATGCGGGGATCATCGCGGCCACGGCCGCCGGCCTCATCTTTGGCGTGATCGCCGCGCTCTTTCCCGCGCGGCAGGCTGCGCGCATGGAGATCATCCACGCGCTGCGATACGAATAGGAACACCGCTCCGATTATGGACACGCCCCGCGAGCTCGCGGGGCGTGTCGATTCATGGCCAGGGCTCAGCTCTCCGTCTGGACAACACTACCGCAATAGACGCATTCGGCGCTGTGCGCGTCGATCCAATCGACCTCATCACTGCGCACCGGCGCGCCACACTGCGAGCATTTGGCCGGGAGCCGCCCTTTTGCCGCGGGCGCGTCGCCGGCTTCGACCTTCGGCACCTTACCCTCAAACTCCTTTTGGAGCGCGTCTGCGGCCCCTTTCATCCCCAGCTCTTGCATCCGGCGGCGCACGTTCTGATAAAAACGTGCGGCGCGCTGGGCCATGCCCAGCTGCAGAAATTGGTTCAGTGCGGTGCGTCCCTCCTCGGTCGCGTTCTTTTCAATCCGCGCCTCGGCATAGGCGCGCGCCGCCTGAACATGGAGGTTCGCCGCGCGCCGCGGGTGTCCCAGCCGTTCCAGCTCGACCGCCAGTTGCGCGAACAGCGCCGCCGCTTCCGCCGCTTGCCCGTTCATCAAAAGCTGGTTAGCGCGATACAGCTGCTGCATGAACATTCGCTGCAGCGGTCCGCCGCGGCGGGGTCCCATACGCATCCCACGAAACATGAATCCCCCCTTACCCTAAATCCGCCTGCCGCCCGGCGACGAGGTCGAGGATATCCTGCGTCACGTCGTGGTAGGCTCGATCAAACCGGCCGAGAAAATTGCCGCGCGCGTGCCAGAACGTCGGAGCGCCCAGGCGCTTGACCGGAGCGGCATCCACCTCGGCCCCCTTGATCTCAATGCGAAAATCGTCCAAAGGATCGGCCGCCGTCCAAAAATGGTCCAAGCATTTGGCAAGCGGAATAACCCGTTCGCGCTCGCCCCGCTCCCCCTTTTTGCGCCGTCCCGGTGTACGCGGCGACGCCGGCCCTTGCGGCGCCGAAACAGCCCGCCGGGCGCGGAGCAGTTCCATGATCCGGTCCTTGGTCTTGCCGCGCAGGCGAAAAATGAGAAAGGGGTCGGTGTCAAACTGCTCGCCGAGCAGGTAATAGACCGCGGCGACATGCTTGCACGGATTGGCCCAATCGGGACAGGAGCAATCGGTTTCAAGGTCGTCGCGCTTGTCGGGGAAGAGCGAGACGCCCGCCGCCCCGAATGCCTCCTCGATATTCTGGGGCATCTCCCCTGCGAGCAACTTGGCGGCAAAGATCGCCTGCCCCGCCATGGCATCGGCCACCCAGGCCCACTCCTTTTCGGACAGCGGCTTGATGTCAATCGACACCTTGTAGGGGTCAGACTGGCTCCCCTGCACACGCGACTGGATGTGACCGGGTTTGATGTCAATATTGAGCACCTGGCCGCTCCGCGCATACGAACGCCCGCGGCCCAGGCGCGCCGGATCGACCAGACGTTCGAGCGCGGCCAGCCATTTGCTCGCCCACCAGGTTTTGCCAAACCTGCTGCTCTGCGCCTTGATCCCATTCACCGGGCGGCGCGGGCGCGGTTTCGGATACCAACCCCAACCCATCGCTCAACCAACCTCCAATCCCAGGCTCGCACACAGCCGCGCAAAATCCAGCCGCTCGTCCAGCAACTGCGTCAAACGCTCGACTTTGCCCGGCTGGTGCAGGCGCAGCTTGCCAAAGTACTGCTGGATGATCTCGACGGCGCTCAGCGTATCCTGCCGGGCGAGAATCAAGGGGACGCCGAGCTCCTCCGCGCGTCCGAGGATGAGCGCATTCGGGCGCAGGTTCCCCGTGAGCACCAGGCAGCGCGTGGATGTTTCGAGCGCCGCCAGCTCGATATCGGCGCGGTCGCCGCCGGTAATCACCACCTTGTTTGGCTTGCGGCGAAAATAAGAGAGGGCGCTGTCTGCGCTCATCGCGCCAACCATAATATGCTCCACCAATTCGCCGCCCCGTTCCGGTGAATTGAGAATCTCTCCGCCCAGGATCTCGGCAATCTCGTTGACCGAGAGTGAGAGGAGCAAACGGTCCTGCGGGAGCGTCGCCAGAACGGGAATGCCGCGAGCGGCCAGAAAAGGGACCACCGACCGGGTGACAAATTCGAGGCGCAGAGGGGGAACCTGATTGACGACGGCGCCGATCAAGCGCGCGCCGAATTGCGCCTGCGCGGCGAGGAGCCCATCTGCCACGAGCTCGTTGCCGTACTTGGTCACGACAAGGACCCTGGCGTTCAACCGATCGGCAATGCGATGCGGCCCCAGGTCGAGGAGCATCCCCTCGACCAGCGTCGCCGCGCCTTCGACGACGACTACATCCTTGTTATGCGACGCGGCCGCGAACGCGGCGTCAATGCGCGCGGCATAGTCATTCTCCCGACCTTCGGCGGCCTGCTCCAGCGCCTGCGAGTTGAGCACGACGGGCGCGAGCACCTCTGGATTCTCCTGGAGGTTGCACACCCGCCGCATGAACACCGCGTCCTCGCTTGTCGCCTGCCGCTCGCGCTGCTCGCCGTAGAGCGCGAGCGGCTTGAAATAGCCCACCCGCAGGCCAGCCCGCTGGAACCTGGCGGCGAGGCCATAGCAGAGCGAGGTCTTGCCGCTAAAGGATTCGGTCGAAACGATGTAGAGTGAAATCATAGCATCTCCTACGCGATCACCATGCGCACATCTACCGCCACGGCCCCGCTGGCATGAACGACGAGCGGGTTCACGTCCAGCTCGACAATCTCTGGAAAATCACAGACCAACTGCGAGACGCGCAGCAGCGCCTCACGCACGGCGCCCAGGTCCGAGGGGGATTCGCCGCGCACGCCGCGCAAGAGGGCCGCACTGCGAATCCCGTCGATCATCTCGTCCGCCTCACGCGCGGTAATCGGCGCCAGGCGAAAGGTCACATCCTTGAGTACCTCGACATAGATGCCGCCCAGGCCAAACGCGAGTAAAGGGCCGAACTGGGGATCGCGGCTCATGCCGATAATGACCTGCTTGCCGGACGCAACCATCTGCTGCACCGTCACCCCCCAGATTTGCGCGTCTGGCATGAAACGCTGGGCGCGATAGGTAATGAGGTCAAAGGCATCGCGAACATCCGCGTCGCTTGCGATTCCGATCTTGACCCCGCCGATGTCCGACTTGTGCAAAATGTCCGGCGAGGCGATCTTCAAGACCACCGGGTAGCCAATTCGCCGGGCAATGGCCAGCGCCTCGTCCACGTTCCGCGCAAGTTCCGTTTGCGGCGTCGTTAATCCGATTGCGCCGGCAATTGCCCGCGCTTCGCTCTCGACGAGTGCAGTGCGCCGGTCGGCGCGCGCCGCCGCAATCGCCGCGCGAATCATCGCCTGATCCAACTCCAGCCGCGGCGGTTCCTGCTCCGGGCGATCGAGCCATTGGCGATACTGCCACATCGCGCCGAGGGCTTCGGCGGCGCGCTCCGGGAAGGCATAGTTGGGCACGCTGTTCTCGATCAGAATCTCCACTCCGGCGCGGGAACGCTCTTCGCCCATGAAACAGGCAATCATCGTCTTGTTCTGTGCGCGGAACTTTTGGGCGAGCTGTACGATAACCCGGGCGCTCTCCCGGACGGGGGTGAGCTGCTGCGGAATGAGAATGGCAATCGCGGCATCCACATTCGGATCGGCCAGGGCATGGCGGAGCGCAATCTCATAGCGGTCTTGAAAGGCATCGCCGCGCACGTCGATGGGATTGAGCGCGCTCGCCAGTTCGGGCGCGTCCCGGACCAGCGCGTTCACGGTGGCGGGGTCCAGGCGCGCCATCTTGAGGCCGGCTCGCTCGACCGCGTCGGTCGCCATGACGCCCATGCCGCCGGCGTTGGTCACGACGACAATGCGATTGCCGCGCAGGAGCGGCTGGTAGGCGAACGCCAGCGAGTAATCGAACAGATTCTCGATGGAATTGGCGCGAATCACGCCCGCCTGCCTGAAAGCCGCCTCGTACGCGCGCTCGGAACCGGCGAGCGAGCCGGTATGCGATGAGATGGCGCGCGTGCCGGCCTCAGTCGTCCCGCTCTTGAGAGCAATAATCGGCGTGTGGTTCGTGCGCGAGGCCTCACGCGCCCGGGCAATAAAGGCAGCGCCATCGCGGATGTCCTCCAGATAGGCAAGGATGACATTCGAGTGCGGGTCATCGCCCCACGCCTTGATGAAATCGTTCTCGTTACAATCCGCCTTGTTGCCAATGCTGACAAAACGCGAAAAGCCGATGCCCTGCCCCGCGGCCCAGTCGAGCACCGCCTGCGCGAGCGCGCCGCTCTGGGTCATGAACGCGATGCTGCCCCGCTTGGGCATACCGGCGGTGAACGAGGTGTTGAGCGGAATGACGGTATCGATGATGCCGATGCAATTGGGTCCGATGACGCGCATGGAATATTTTCGGGCAATCTCGACGACGGCGCGCTCGAGCTTGATTCCCTCTCCGCCGACCTCGCGAAAGCCCGCGGTGATGACGATGACCCCCTTGACCCCCTTGCGGCCGCACTCTTCCATCACTGCCGGGACGCGCGGCGCCGGAATCGCAATTACCGCCAGGTCCACCTCGCCGGGAACGTCGAGCACGGAAGGGAAAGCGTCCAGCCCGAGAATCTGCCCCCCTTTGGGATTGATCGGATAAATGCGGCCCCCGTAGCCATAGCGCATCATGTTATCCAGGATGGCATAGCTCAGTTTGTCCGGATCGCCGGAGGCGCCGATCAGGGCCACCGCCCGGGGCGAGAAAAAGGCCTGGGTCAGGTTATCCATAGAATAACGGCTTTACCAATCGTCACACGCCCCGCGACACATGCCCTGGGGCGTCACGCATCTCCCACTGCCTGGCGCTGCAGCGCGAACAGGTCGCGCAGTTGATCGGTCGAGAGCTCGGTAATCCATTGTTCGCTCGCGCCGATAATGCTCGCGGCCAGGCCCTTTTTCCGCTCGATCATCTCGTCGATCTTGTCCTCGAACGTGCCTGCGCAGAGATATTTATATACCTGCACGTTCTTTATCTGGCCAATGCGAAAAGCCCGGTCGGTCGCCTGGTTCTCGACGGCGGGGTTCCACCAGCGATCAAAATGAAAGACGTGATTGGCGCGCGTCAGATTCAGCCCGGTGCCCCCAGCCTTGATCGAAAGGATAAAAGCCAGAGGGCCATGCGGATCATTCTGAAAGCGCTCGATCATCGCGGTGCGCTGTTTGGTAGGCGTGCCCCCGTACAGCAGGAGCACCTCGTGACCGAACGCCTCTTGCAAATAGGCCTGGAGCATCTTGCCCATTTCGGCAAACTGGGTAAAGATCAGGGCGCGCTCGTTCACCGTCCGCACCTCTTCGAGCATCTCGGTCAGGCGCGCCAGCTTGCCGCTCCTTCCCGGTAGGGCGCTTCCATCGGCAAGAAACTGCGCCGGGTGATTGCACACCTGTTTAAGTCGCATGAGAGTCGCCAGCACAATTCCCCGCCGCTCGATGCCCGCCGATTCCTGAATTCGCCTGAGCGAATCGCGCACCACGGCTTCATAGAGCGTCGCCTGCTCTTTGGTGAGGTTGCAGTACACCTTCATCTCGTTCTTGAGCGGCAGGTCGCTAATAACCGTCGGGTCCGTCTTGACGCGGCGAAGGATAAAGGGGGAGACGAGCGATTTCAAGCGCTGGGTCGCGTCAGGATCATTGGCCCGCTCAATGGGGTTCGCCAGCCGCTTGCGGAAATCCTCCTGCGAGCCCAGATAGCCCGGGTTGAGGAACTGCATGATGCTCCACAGCTCGGCGAGACGATTCTCGACGGGGGTGCCGGTGAGCGCCGTGCGCCATTGCGCGGGCAGCTTGCGCGCCGCCTGCGCCTGTTTGGTGCTCGGATTTTTGATATTTTGCGCTTCGTCCAGAATGACGTCGCCCCACTCGACCCCGGTCAATTCCTTTTGGTCGCGGTGCAAGAGCGCGTACGAGCTGATGACCACATCATAGTTCGGCGCCTCGGCCGCGAAATCCGTCTTTTTGCGCGCCGCGCCGTGATGCGCCAGCACCTTGAGCGACGGCGCAAATCGCGCCAGTTCGCGCTGCCAGTTGCTGACGACCGAAGTGGGACAGACGACGAGGGCCGGGCGCCCATTCTGACCAGATTCGTGCTCGTGCAGCAAGAGCGCGGCGACCTGCACAGTTTTGCCCAGGCCCATATCGTCCGCCAAACACGCGCCCAGACCCCACTGCCGCAAGAACGCGAGCCATGCCAGCCCCGCCTCTTGATAGCGACGGAGCGACCCGTTAAAACCGCCAGGGACCAGGACCGGCTGGATACGATCGCCGTGAGATAACTGCTGCACCAGGTCGTTCATCCACCCTTCGGTCTCAACCGCCGCGACCGGCAGCCCCCCTTCCGATTGGCCCGGCTGGAGCGAAAGCGCCAGGCGCATTGCTTCCTGCAGCGAGAACTCACCCGCTCCCTTGCGCTTTTCCCAGAACTTGAGCGCCTGCTGAATCTGTTCGGGCTTAACCTCGACCCACTGCCCACGAATCTGGACGAGCGGGACCTTGAGCGCCGCCAGCCGGTCAAACTCGGCGCGCGTCAACGGTTGATCTCCCAACGCGAGCTGCCAGTCGTACTGGATGATCGACTGAAAAGAGAGCCCGGGAACGCCTCCTTTGGGCGACTCATCCTGCTTGGGCCTGAGCCGAACGTGCACGGCAAGCTTGTTATTGACCCCGGGCAGGAGGACGCCAAAGCCGTAGGACTGGAGAAGGAGCGATGTCTCATTGATAAAGGTATAGGCCTCGTCGACGGTCAATTCCGCCAACTCGGGGCGCGGGCTGTGCAGGCTCTGGTCGATGGGCGCAAAGAGACGCGAAGCCTGACCCAACCCGGCGAGCAGACGTTCCTGTGGAGACTCGAATTTGCGGTTGAGATATTTAAAGGTGCTACCGCGCTCGCGCCAGACGGCTTCGGCGGGCACGAGGAGACTGGGGTCGTCAGCGGCCTGGAGTAAATAGCGCAGGGTCCAATCGCGCCGGTCGCGGCGCGGCATGACGATTCCGGTCGCGGCGGTTGCCTCCGGAGGCTCGAGGCGAAAGCAGAGGCGAAAGGTATCGCCGCCGGCGGCGCCGGGGAAAGGCTCGGTCCAGACGCGATACTGGTCGTACAGGGCGCGCAGGTCGGCGGTCGATCCCTTGACCTCGGGGTTGTCGCTATTGAGCGCATCCAGCCACGCCTCGGCAATCGTCGTCGTGCTCTTGCTGTAGGCTGACTTGAGCGTATCGCCGCTCACATCCGAATTCCATCGCAAGAAACCATCGACCGTGCTCTGGACGAAATTATCCAGGAGGACGCGCGGCGATTCACCTACCGGCGGCTCGTCCATGGGGCGCGATGAATCCGCCCGCTCGACCGCGCGGCAGAGCGCCGGCATGGCAGCGACGAGGCGGGCGAAATGCTTTTGGTCTTCCGGTTCGTCCAGCAGCGGCTGCCAGAGCGCAAGAAATTTGTCGTCCTTTTCCACCGGCGCGTTCTCATCGTGGTTGTCGATTATTTTAGATTGCCGGTCGCGATGCACCCGCAGGTGTCCCGACCGCGCCGTCAGCGTGGGGTGGTATCGCTGGCGGGCAAGCAGCTCTAACACCAACCTGTTCGCCGCGCCCCAATAGACAAGGTCTGCCCCGACCTTGATTCCCGGCGTGTCATCCTCTGCACCGGGGAGTGCGACCAAAAAGACAGGCGTTTCGAATGGGTCAAGACAGAACGCATCCACCTGCCACGGACGGAGAGTTAACCCTTCAGTTGACGTTGTTTCCGCGAGGGCCAATTCGGGGCTAGTCTGAGGCGCGTCCTCGGACGCCGAAGGGAGCCAGACAACAATGGACTGGTCCTCCGCCATACGCAGGAGATGCTCGGCGGCGGGCATCAGGTCGAGCACGGCGCGGCGGAGCGGACGCCGGGGAACGGCGAGCGGATGCTCCGGCGCAACACGCGGGCCTGCGATAGGCTTACCCGTCCATCTGGAGGGTGGCCCAACTTGTGTCGCCTCGGCCCAGACGACAAAACCGCGATGTTTATCGCCTGGCTCTCCAGGGAGCCAGGCGCCATGGAGAAGGATCATTTTGCGCCTTTAGTGGTGAAAGTGCGAGCCCTTGCGCTTGTGCTGGTGCCCCGGTTGAGAGGCAAAATAGTCCAACTGGCGAACAATGTCCTTGAGCAGCATCTCGGCCATATCGTGGCTGAACCCTTCACGGACGACGACGCGCTGGACAACCGTTTCCTCGCAGTTCTTGGGAAGGGAATAGGCAGGCACCTGCCAGCCCCGGTCGCGCAGGCGGTCGGCGAGATCAAAGAGGCTATAGTTGGTCGATTCCTTGAGCCGCCAGGCAAAGACCGGAATGTCGCTCCCATCGCTCAAGAGCTCGAACGGGCCAAGCTTCTTAATCTCTTGCGCCAGATAGTGCGCCACGTCCTGCGAAGTCTGGTGGATGCGGCGGTAGCCGTCCTTGCCGAGCCGCAATAGATTGTAATACTGCGCCACCACCTGGTTTCCGGGTCGCGAAAAGTTGATCGCAAAGGTCGGCATCTGCCCACCGAGATAATTTACATTAAAGATGAGCTCTTCCGGCAACTCCTCCCGGTCGCGCCAGATAATCCAACCGACGCCGGGGTAGACCAGCCCGTACTTGTGGCCGGAAGCATTGATCGACTTGACCCACGGCAACCGGAAATCCCATTCGAGGTCAGGCTGAAGAAAGGGCGCGACAAACCCGCCGCTGGCGCCGTCGACGTGAATTGGAATGTTCCAGCCGGTTTTGGCATTCAGCGCGGCGAGCGCATCGTTCATCTCTTTCACCGGCTCGTACTGGCCCGTATAGGTCGAGCCCATGATCGCGACGACGCCGATCGTGTTCTCGTCACACAGCTTGACTGCTTCGGCAGGGCTGATGACATAGCGCCCCTCTTCCACGGTCACATGACGCGGCTCAATGTCCCAATAGCGGCAGAATTTCTCCCAGCAGACCTGGGCATTAATCCCCATGACCATATTCGGACGGTCGGTCGGCTTATTCTGGGCGCGCATCCGCTCGCGCCATTTCCATTTGAGCGCCATGCCGCCGAGCATGCAGGCCTCACTCGAGCCGATGGTTGACGTGCCGATCGTATTCTCTCCGTCCGGCGCGTGCCACAACCGCGCGAGCATGTTTACGCAGCGCAGCTCCATCTCGGCGGTCTGCGGATACTCGTCCTTGTCGATCATGTTCTTGTCGAACGTTTCCATCATCAACTGGCGCGCCTCGGGCTCCATCCAGGTGGTGCAAAAAGTGGCGAGGTTGAGCCGGGCATTGCCGTCGAGCATGAGCTCGTCGTGGATGATGCTATACGCGGCGCGGGGCGACATGCCATCCTCGGGAATCTCGTACTTGGGCACTGCCTCGTCAAACTCGCGCCGGCCGTAGGTCGGCGTCAATACCTTTTCATGTTCCTTGAGCTCGTGCGTCTTGACCTTGTGCGAAAGCATTCCTCTCTCCTTGCTTATAAGTACACCCATTATAGTCTGTGCGTTTGGCATTGACAATCCCCCTGGAAGATTATCGGTTGGGATTGTGGTAGAATAGACCCGTCTCGATGCTAACCTTTCCCCTCCGCGGTCGCCGTCACTGGCAGCGCTATC
>JBAVQS010000138.1:0-14097 GCA_049694275.1 Anaerolineae bacterium
TGGGAGAACGAAGTCGGTCCCTATCGTCACCGCTCGCCAATGCTGGACGACTGGACCCTCGCGGATGCCGCGGGCGCGCCGGTTGATTGGAATCCGACGGCGTTTCCCCACGCGATCTGCTTCGATACGCGTTTGGGACCGATGTGGCTCGCGTTTCGAGACGAGGAAACGCTCTATTTGAAACTCCCGCCGGGAGAGCTCCGGCTTGCGTTTCGCGTGTATGCGAACGGCGGTCGCACGGATCGTCGCGGCGGCGAATTCAAAGGGGACCCCGAGCACCGCAGCACCCACCGTAACGCGGCTTATACGACCAATGCGCGTCTCCTTTCGAATACCGTCGAGCTAGACGAGAATGGCTATCTGCGGGTGCAGTTGCATCTCGCCGGTGGTGAGGATTCCGGGCTCTTGATCAATATTACGCCGCGTCTCGGGTTCAACCGCAGCATGCCTTCGGCCGCTGACGTGCTGCAGCAAGCTGAACAGCGTTGGCACGAGTGGTTTTCCCGCGTGCCGACCGTGGACCCGCAGTATGCGGATCAGTATTATTACTCGTGGTGGATCCTGCGCGCCGGACTGCTCAGCCCGCGCTTTTTTCTCACCCGCGAAGCAATGATGCCCTCGATGATTCATTATGTAGGCGTCTGGGCCTGGGATGCCTACTTTCACGCCCTGGCTTATCGGCATGTCGATCTCAAGCTGGCCGAAGATCAGTTACGTGTCATATTCGACCATCAGCGCAGCGATGGGATGATCCCTGACGCCGTGCACGACGAAGGCGCGGTATTCCGTTTTCGGCTTCCGCATTCGCTCGAGGAAACCGACGTGACCAAACCCCCGCTCGCCGCCTGGGCAGCGCTCAAACTCTACGAGACCGGCGGGCGCCGCGACTGGCTGGAAGAGATGTACGAGCCGCTCGTGCGCTGCCACCGCTGGTGGTTTGACAAGAACGACGACGATCACGATGGCATCGTGCAGTACAACCACCCCTATTCTTCGGGGCTCGACGATAACCCGCTGTGGGATGAGGGGATGCCGGTCGAATCCCCGGACCTCAACACCTATTTGGTTCTCCAAATGCAGGCCCTTGAAAAGATCGCGGAGGTTCTGGGGTTGAGCCGTGACGCGGCGCGCTGGCGCGTGGATGCCGCGCAGCTTGTTCAAAAGATGATCACCCATTTCTGGGATGAACGGGCCGGCGTATTCTGGGCGATGCGCGACCATCAACGCATCCGGACCCTGACCCCTTTCAATCTCTATCCGCTGTTGACCGGGCAATTGCCGCGCGCAATCTCCGACCGCTTGTTGGCCCATCTCCTCTCTCCCGACGAGTTCTGGCTCAACCACCCGATTCCCTCCGTAGCCCGGAGCGACCCGAAATTCAATCCCGACCAGATGTGGCGGGGACCGACCTGGGTGAATGTCAACTATTTGTTTATCGAAGGGCTGGCGCGCAGCGGTTATCCCGAGCCGGCGCGGCGCTTGCGCGACAAAACGCTCGAACTGCTCATGCGGCACAATGATATCTACGAGTACTATAATCCCAACACCGGCGTCCCGCCGCCCAACGCGGCATCCGTTTTTGGCTGGTCGAGCGCAGTATTTATCGATCTGGCGATTCGAGCATCACGGGGAGATGTCCCTTGAGCGACCGGCAAAAACCGCGCATTGCCCTGTTGCATTATTCTGCGCCGCCGACGATCGGCGGCGTCGAATCGACGATTGCCGCGCACGCGCGCCTGCTGGCCGATCATGGGTATGCGGTGAAAATCATTGCGGGGCGCGGGCAACCCCAGGACGCGCGCGTGCCGCTTGATCTGGCGCCCCTGATGGATTCCCGGGACTCGCGTATTCTTGAGGTCAATCACAAGCTGGCGAGCGGAACTATCCCGACGGATTTTGACGCGGTGGTTTCCGCCCTCCGTGACCTCCTGGAGATTAAACTGGCGGATGTCGATATCTGTATCGTGCACAACGCGCTCACGCTCCACAAAAACCTGGCGCTCACGACCGCGCTGCATGATCTATCTCAAAGAGGGGTACGCCGGTTCATCGGCTGGTGTCATGATTTCGCCTGGACGGATCCGGTCTATGCCGCCGATCTGCATTCCGGGTTGCCCTGGGACCTCTTGCGCAACCCGTGGAATGGTGTGCGCTATGTGGTGGTATCCGAGCAGCGCCGGCGTGAGCTGGCGAGCCTTTTGAGCCTGTCGGATCGCGTGATCCAGGTTGTGCCACCGGGTTTGGACCTGTTCGAGTTTCTCGGGGTTGGCCCGATGGCGGCCCGCTGGTATTGGGAATTCAAGCTGGCCGGGGCGGCGCCGTTACTCTTGCTGCCCGCACGGGTGACCCGGCGCAAGAATATCGAGCGAGCGATTGCCATTACCGCCGCGCTCCGCCGGCAGGGCCTGGCCCCCAAGCTGATCGTGATGGGCCCGCTCGGCCCCCATAACCCGGCGAATGCGCTTTACCTGAATGAATTGTCTGCCTTGCGTGACGAGCTTGGGGTAGGGGAGGCCGTCATCTTGCTGAACGAGCATGGTCCTGTGGACGATTCAACTCGCCGAGACCTCTATCTCCTTGCCGATGTGCTCCTATTTACCAGCGAGCGTGAAGGGTTTGGAATCCCGATTCTGGAGGCGGCCGCGGCGGGCCTCCCCATCTTTTGTTCCGATATTGCCCCGTTCCGAGAATCGGCGCAGGACTGGGCGCACTATTTCGCTCCCGGCGACTCACCCGATTTCATCGCGGAAGGGATGGCGCGGTTTCTGCAAGCCGATGCGCGCTATCAACTCAAGCGGCGGGTGTTGCGAGAGTACACCTGGGACCGTCTCTGGGCGGAACGAATTGAGCCTTTACTCGCGGAGGTCTGGTGATGGACACGCAAAACTCTGCATGCCAGTTGGTTGTTGCCGGCATAACATGCCAGGAGATTGAAAATCTTTTGGGATTTGCACATACGCTCGCGCAAGCGCGTGGCGAGGACAAACTGATTCTGGGCCTGGTGTCCATCCCGGAAGGAACGTCCCTGAGTAATGGCGCCCATGCCGCTCAGCAACTGCGGCAGGAATTAAAGCTGCTTCCGCAACTGGCCAGCGCGCATGTCGAGGTCCATGTGACCCATTCCCCGTGGCGCGAAGTTCAGGCCCTCATGAACAGCACCCCCTGTAGCCTGATGCTCGCGAACTGGTCGGTTGAGCTCCAGGAGGTTATGCGCACGCTGCCCAGCGATATGGTCATGGTCAAGGGCGTGCTCCCGCCTCGACTATCACGTATCCTCTTGCCCATTCGCGGCGGTCCCTACGCGGCGCTGTCCCTGCAACTTGCGCTCATCCTTGCGCGAGCGAATCAGGCCGAAATCACTCTCTTGCACGCCGTTTCCCCCGCCCGCTTCAAGGACGAAACTTTTCGCGAGTTTTTTCAACACCTCCACTCGGTGCCAGAGATCACCAAATGGATCCGGGTGCGGGGCGATGCGATCCCGATGATCTTAGAACAGGCCCGGGCAGACAAGCACCAATTGTTAATCATGGGAGCGATGGCGCGGCCACAGCACGGTCAACCGCCGGTCGGGCCGGTCGCCGCTCGCATCCTGGCCGGGATCGATATCCCCGCGCTGATCGTCAAGACGAGACCGACGCTGGCCGAAACGGTCGAGAACCCGGCTACGCCCCTCACCGTCGATTACACGATCTCGGTCGTCGTCGACAAGTGGTTTGCGGAAAATACATTTCACGCGCACGAGTTTCAAGATCTGGCGCGGCTGGTCGAGGAAAAAGAGCGCCAGGGTCTGACCATCAGTCTAGGGCTCCCGGCGCTGAATGAAGAAAAGACGATTGGCAAGGTCATCAAGACAGTCCGGCGCGCCTTCATCAAGCGCTATCCCTTGCTCGACGAGATCGTCGTGATCGATTCGAACTCAACCGATAACACGGTCGCCATTGCGCAGGACCTGGGCGTTCCGGTGGTCAGGCACGCCGAAGTCTTGTCAAACTATGGGGTTTATGTCGGTAAGGGTGAGGCCTTGTGGAATAGCCTGTATGTTCTCAAGGGCGATTTGATTGCGTGGATCGATACGGATATCGTGAATATCCATCCCCGCTTTGTCTATGGCATTCTGGGGCCGCTCATTCAGGAACCGCGGCTGATGTATGTCAAGGGTTTTTACCAGCGACCGCTGCGGGTGGGACGCAGGCTGCAGGCTCAGGGTGGCGGCCGGGTCACTGAGCTGCTGGCGCGCCCCCTCCTGAACACGTTCTATCCGGAGCTTTCGGGCATGATTCAGCCGCTTTCGGGCGAATATGCCGGACGGCGTCAGGCGTTGGAGAGCGTTCCCTTTTATACCGGTTATGGAGTCGAGGTGGGTCTCCTCATCGATCTGCTCGCTCGATATGGCCTGAGCGCAATCGGGCAGGTCGACCTGGAAGAACGTGTGCATCGCAATCAATCCCTCTTTGGCCTCAGCAAAATGGCTTTTGCCATTCTGCAGGTGGTTTTACAGCGCGTCGGCGAAAGTCGGCAGACCGAACTGGTGGATTGGATGAATGCGAGCTTGAAACTTATCCGCAATGAAGGGGATGACTATCACGTCGAGGTTTTTGAGATCCGCGATCATCAGCGGCCGCCGATGATCACCATTCCCGAATATCGAGCGTTGCGTGGAATGGGATAACCGCTATTCGCATAGGCATTACGCTATACAAAACACAACTTCACCGCAAAAGGGGAAAGAGATCAGTCTCCCGTCGCATGGCCTGTAAGGCGAGCGGAAAGGAGCGTCTTGAGATGATTGTCGGGAGTAATCTCTAGATGGACCTGCCCGATCTGGCCCTCAAATCCATAGACGTGCAGGCGATGGGGGAGAGTTTGGCGGATGATTTGCGCTGGATCCTTGAGCTCGCGCTCAACCAATCCTTCAAGGTTGATTGTGGATAACGCCGCCTTGGCAACCAGGTCAAAGCGCGCAGTCTTTTCTTGAACGATCAAACTCCGGCGCGCGAGGGTCAGACCACCAATTTTAGTAGGGTGGTTAATCAGCCCATATTCAATGTCGATGAACGCCTTGATCGGAGAGTGGATGTGAAGAACGAGGCCAACCGAGATACGTGGGTAGCGGGTTTCAACCTCAATGGCGGCAACATTGTGGACCAGCGGCACCGTGAGCCCTGCAAATTTCTGCAGTTCGACCAGGGTATGAATGAGATTGGCAAAGACGACGCCAAGGTCAAGGCTATTAAAAGAGCGCTCGAATTTGCCGGAGACGGTGAGCGACTCCGCTACCTCCCGGTCTACTTGCTCCGAGGATTGGCGGAATGCCTCGGATATCTGCCTGCGCAGAATTTGATCGGTGCCTGAAACCATGAACGTCAGATCGAGCGCTGGTAATCCTGGCGGAATGTCAAGGGAAAGCGCATTTCCCGGACAGGGACATTATAGCTCATTCGTGCAATCAGACAAATTTGCTGCCCCGTCGCACATTCGCAGTCCCGTTTTTCCTTGACTATTTCTAACAGTTCCGTTACAATTCCCCTCTGCCTGCCCAGGCTGCGAATTTTCATCATGCGATTTACCCGGGCAAGCAATTTTGGGGAGAGAGCAATGACCATTTACATGTCTTCTGACCAGGTTCGACAGACTTTTTTGGATTATTTTGCGAAACACGGGCATACGATTGTGCCCAGCTCGTCCCTTGTCCCGGCGGGTGACCCGACGCTCCTCTTTACGAACGCAGGCATGGTCCAGTTCAAGGATGCATTTCTGGGCCTGGAGAAGCGGCCCTACACGCGCGCAACGACGTCGCAAAAGGTCATGCGCGTATCAGGCAAGCACAATGATTTTGAAAATGTCGGCCCCTCGCCACGACACCACACCTTTTTCGAGATGTTGGGCAATTTTTCGTTTGGCGACTATTTCAAGCGCGATGCCATCCGTTTTGCCTGGGACCTCCTGGTCAATGGCTACCATCTCGATCCGACGCGGCTCTGGTTTACCGTGTTCGAAGGGGATGCGCAGGTGCCGGCAGACGACGAAGCGGCGCGTTTGTGGCAAGAGGTGGGTGCGCCGGCCAATCGCATCCTGCGGTTTGGTCGCAAGGACAATTTCTGGCAGATGGGCGAGACGGGACCCTGTGGTCCCAACTCTGAGGTCCACTATTATCGTGGCCCGCACCCGGAGGACCCGGCCTATAACAAGCCGGAGAATGTCAATGGACCGGGCGAAGACCCCATCGAGATCTGGAACCTGGTCTTTATGCAATACGACATGCACGCCGACGGCACGCTGGCCTCGTTGCCCAAGCCAAGCGTAGATACGGGGGCGGGGCTCGAGCGCGTGGCGGCGGTCATGCAGGCCGTGGATTCAAACTATGATACGGACCTGTTCCAGCCGATTATCGCGCACACGCGCGGGTTGCTCAATCGACCGCCCGAGGACTATGCCCATCCCAAGCGCGGTTCGTCCTATCGCGTCATTGCGGATCACGCGCGCGCGGTAACCTTTTTGATTGCGGATGGGGTTAATCCGAGCAATGATGGACGCGGATATGTAACCCGGCTGATCCTACGCCGCGCCGCGCGGCATGGGCAATTACTCGGCTTTACCGCGCCCTTCCTGGCGGATGTCATTCCCGCAGTGATTGACCTGATGGGCAAGGCGTATCCGGAAATCGTCAACCGGCGCGATTATATCCTCAAGATTGCACGAGAAGAGGAGGAAAAGTTTCTCCAGACGCTCCGCGTTGGTTCAGCCCTGCTCGACGATGTGATCGCCGGGCTGAAGGCAGGGGGGCAGACGGTGATTCCGGGCGGCGAGGCCTTTCGTCTGTATGATACCTTTGGTTTCCCGCTCGACCTGACCCGCGAAGTGGCGCGCGAGAACGAGTTGACCGTAGATGAGGCCGGTTATCATGCCGCAATGGACGAGGCGAGCGAGCGCTCCCGGTCGGCGTCGGGATTGGGTAAGGTGGACGATGTGGCCCTCCGCGCCGCGCGGCGCGCGTTGGACGATCTGCGCAGCCAGGGCAAACTGGGCGATCGTGGGGTTAAATATGACCCATATTCGCACACCGAGGTCCATCCACTTCTTGCGGGCATTCTCAAGGACGGCCAACTGGTTGATTCGCTTGGCGCCGGGGAGCGGGGGGAACTCGTGCTTGCCGAGACCTGTTTTTATGTCGAGAGCGGCGGGCAAATCAGTGACATCGGGCGGATTATCCAGGCCCATCCGGAAGGGGATGGCGCCGGGGCGTGGGAGTTCCGTGTGGACGATGTGCGCCAGCCGGTTCCCGGCCTGATTCTGCATGCCGGCGAGATGGTCAAGGGTAATGCGCGTGCCGGCGATCCCGTCGTGGGCCAGGTGGATGCGGCGCGCCGGCTTGATATTATGCGGAATCACACGGCCACCCATCTATTACATTCACAACTGCGCGCCGTGCTCGGCGCGCATGTCCAGCAGGCGGGCTCGTTGGTTGCCCCCGACCGTTTGCGCTTTGATTTTACCCACACCCGTCCGGTCAACGCGGCGGAATTGACGCGCATCGAGTCTGGCGTAAACCAGGCCATTTTGCAG
Source organism: Anaerolineae bacterium (assembly GCA_049694275.1). GTDB lineage: Bacteria > Chloroflexota > Anaerolineae > UBA4142 > SHND01 > JBAVQS01. The sequence continues at coordinate 7,564 of JBAVQS010000138.1, forward strand.
GATTACCCGGTGCAGTCCCATGTCATGCCTTACAAAGAGGCGATTGGCAAGGGCGCGATGGCGCTCTTTACGGAAAAGTATGGCGACGTCGTCCGCATGTTAGAGATTGACGGGATTAGCCGCGAGCTATGCGGCGGCACACACGTCCATCAGACAGGGCAGATTGGCCTGTTTCATATCGTCAGCGAATCGTCGATCGGGGCAGGGGCCCGCCGCATCGAGGCGGTGACGGGACCGCGCGCCTATGCGGAATTCCAGAGCGGGTTCCAAATGCTCGAGCATGTGAGCGACAAGCTGCGCGCCACGCCGGAAGAGATTGAGGGCAAAGTCACCAGCCTGCTGGAACAACTCGACGCCCAGTCCAAAGAGATTGCGCGCTTGCACCGCGAGCTGGCCAAGCGCCAGGCGGAAAACGCGGGGCAACTGGTCCGCGAGGTCAAAGGCGTCAAGGTGATTGCACAGCAGGTGGACGTTCCAAACATGGATCTGCTGCGCGAGCAAATTGACTTCTTTCGCAACCAGATTGGCTCGGGCGTGATTGCCGTCGGCGCGGTCCTGAACGATAGGCCGAACCTGGTCGTCGCCGTCACCCCGGATCTCGTAGAGAAGGGGTACGACGCTCGCAAGATTGTTGGCGCCGCGGCCAGGGTGATGGGCGGCGGCGGCGGCGGCAAACCGACGCTGGCGCAGGCCGGGGGCAAGGACAGCAGCAAATTACAGGAGGCGCTCGCATTTGTTGCAAAGGTTGTTGAAGAGAGTATTTGAGGGTTATGGATCAAATCATCAACCTTGATCGCAACGACGACGTTTTCCGAATACACTCCCAGGTGGAATGGGCAAATGGGCGGCGCGTGATCGTCGTCGTCCCGCGCGGCGCACGCGCTATCAGTTCAGAGCACGATGTCCATCTTGTCCATCGTTGGGCCGATGATGCGGATGTGCAGGTCGCGTTCATCAGCGACGATTATTATCTGCGCGAACGGGCGGCCGCGGGCGGGGTTCCCGTCTTTTCCGCCGTCGGCAAAGCCCAACGCGCGCGCTGGAAGTGGAAGCGGGATGGCGTGGGCATAACCCCCCGCGCGACGGCATTGGACGATGGCGCGCCGGTAGCGAAAAAGCCGATTCTCGACCGCCTCGGCCTCGCCGGAATTCAGTTCGTCATTACACTGGCGCTCTTTGTCGCGGCGGCAGCCGTTCTGGGCGTTGCGGCCATGTTCCTGGCGCCGGCCGCTCACATTACCGTCTATCCTGCCGCGCTGACTGTCAACGACAGCCGCGAGGTCATCCTCGACCCGACGATCAACACAATCGATCAGATCAACAACCTGATTCCGGCGTCGCCGTTCCGGAGCGAGATTAGCGGCACGGCGACCATCAAGACGACCAAGGTTGATACCGCGCCCGCCGATCACGCAACGGGACAGGCCATCTTTACCAATCTTGCCGGACCCAAAATAACAATTCCGGCAGGGACGGTGGTGGAGACCAGTTCCGGCGTCACCGTGCGTTTCACGACGACCGTGCCGGCCGAGCTCCCTGCGGGCTATAATGTGCGGGTGACCGTGCCGATTCGCGCGATAGATGCGGGGCCAGTCGGTAATGTCAAGGGATTGCAGATCAACACCATTGAGGGATCGCTCGGGTCTGTTGCGCGTGTGATCAATACGGCACCCACCGGCGGGGGGACCATCAAACAGGTACACCTTGTCTCATTTGACGACAAGACCCGCCTGCGCGATCTGTTGGCTTCGCAGTTGCAGGCTGCCGCCGTTGGACGCATTCAAAAAGCGGCGGGCGGCGATGTGTTTGTTGCGCCCGCCTCCGTCGATGTCTCGGTCGTGACCGAGAGCTTTGATCACCTCGTGGACGATCCGTCCGACACGCTCTCCCTGCACGTCGAAGCGGTGGCGACCGGTATGGCGGTGGACCACGCCGATCTGGAGAAATTCGCGCAGGGCGTACTGGTCTCCAAGGTCCCCAAAGGATATGCCCTCCTCCCCAATACGCTCAAGGTGACGACCGACCCCAACGCCCGCGTCGAAGGTAGCGCCGTCATTTTTACGATGCACTCGTCCCTCCAGATGACGCCGCAGGTCAAGGCAAGCGATTTGCTCAAAGGTTTGGCTGGCAAGACGCCGGCCGAGGCGACCGATATCATTGGACAACGGGTCAGTCTTGCAGGACCACCTGCCATTCGCATCAGTCCATCGTGGTGGCCGCGCCTGCCGTGGTGGGATATGCGGCTGGACCTATCCGTTGAGTCTCAACTGCCCGATCAGCAGCAGGGAACATCGGGGTCGAATAACCCGTGACCTATCTGGCGCTGGACGTTGGGACGCGGCGCATCGGGGTCGCCGTGGGGAGCACAGACCTGAGACTGGCAACGCCGCTCGCAGTGATCCGTCGTGACCGGCTTGAAACGGATGCCGCCCAGGTTCGCGCATTGGCCGAGCAGTATGATGCCGAGCGGGTGGTGGTCGGACTGCCGCAAGAGTTAGACGGGACAATCGGGGTTCAGGCGCAGCGAATCATGGATTATGCCACGCGCTTGCAATCCCTGGTCGCGCGACCGTTCGAGTTTTTCGACGAGCGGTATTCCACGGCGCAGGCCCTGGCGCAGCGTCGGGAAATGGGCGTGAATGAAAAACGAGGGCGCGCGACGATTGACGCCGCCGCTGCCGCGATCATTCTGCAAGATTTCTTTAATGCGGCGGGGCAGGGTTAACCGGGCCGGTTCTCTTACGGGGAAGGAGCGCGTGTTGGATATTATCAAAACACTATTCAAATGGATTCTGGTGGTCGTTACGATTGCGATTGTCGGTTTCGGCATCTACCTGGGCTACCAATTCGCGTTCCCGCCGAACCAAAAATCGGCGGGTCTGGACCTCCCCGCGCTCGACCTGACTCAGTGTTCGCCCGCGGATAACAGCGGGTTTGATCCGACGGACCTGTATTATGCCTATCAACTTCAACAAGCGCAAGACAAGCTGGCCAAACCGGCCAGTACCGATAACAAAGAGACAACTTTTTCCGTCGAGTCAGGCGAAGCGCCGGCGGATGTGGCGGTACGCCTGAAACGAGACGGCTATATTACGGACAGCGACGTTTTTATTATCCTGTTGAAATGCCGCCATGCAAGCGAAAAGATTCAGGCCGGGGACCACATCCTTCGCCGCAACATGAGTATGGACGAGATCGCCCTGGCATTGCAGCGGGGAACCCAGCGCGGAGTGACCATCATTATCCGTCCCGGCTGGCGCGCCGAACAGATTGCCGACTATCTGGCGACTCTCAACCTGCCTCAGTTTAACAGGGACGAATTTCTGCGTCTGGTTAAGCAGGGTAATTTCGATTACGATTTTCTTCAGGATCGGCCCAAGGGCGCGTCGAGCTCGGTAGAAGGGTTCCTCTATCCCGAAACCTACAATGTGTTGCAGGGAATTACGCCGGAGCAGTTGATCAATCGCTTTCTGAGTGAGTTTGGCAAACGCATCACACCGGACATGCGGAAAAAGGCCTCTGACGAAAACTTGACCCTGTACGAAGTGGTCTCGCTGGCCGCGATTGTCGAGCGGGAAGCGGTGTTGCAGGATGAGGCGCCGGTGATTGCCAGCGTCTATATGAACCGGATCAAGAAAAAGATGCTGCTGAACGCAGATCCGACTGTACAATATGCGCTGGGGTATGACGCCAAGAACAAGCAGTGGTGGCAGGTTGTTTCCTTGCAAGAGTACGGCAAGGTGAATTCGCCGTATAATACCTATCTCTTTACGGGGCTGCCGCCAGGGCCGATTTGCGAGCCCAGCCTGAACTCGATTCAGGGCGCGCTTGAACCGGCGACGACCGACTATTTCTACTTTTTGGCAAAAGGGGATGGCGGGCATGTCTTTGCGCGTACGCTCGAAGAGCAAAACGCCAACATGGTCAAGTATGGATACCAGGCCGCGCCCACTCCCAAAAAACCCTGATGCAATTGCTGAACGTCGCCGGTCGACACGGAATGCTTCTCTCGGATTAAGGTCGGTCGGCGGTTGTCGGTGATTGCTTTGCCTTCATGCACATCTTGATATTGTCATGGGAATATCCCCCGCATGTGGTCGGCGGCATTGGCACGCATGTCCACGCGCTCGTTCCGGCGTTGGCGCGACAGGGTGTGCAGGTGACGGTGGTCACTCCGCGCTGGAGCGGCGGCGATCCGATCACTCCATTGAGCGATAACGCCATCGTCTACCGGGTGGAGCCGCCGGTGGCGCGCATGGGCAACTTTTTCGCCGATGTGCAGCAGACCAACCTGAACCTCGAAGAGGCGATTCACGCGCTCTGGCGGATGGATGGCGCCGCGGATGCCAGCCCCGGCTTTGATGTGATCCATGCGCATGATTGGCTGGTGGCTTTTGCGGCGGATTCTCTCAAGCGATTACACAAGACGCCGATGATCGCGACAATTCACGCCACGGAGCGGGGACGGGGCAGGGGGTACCTCAGCAGCGAAATGTCCTATGCCATCAATGGGACTGAATGGTGGCTGGCGTACGAAGCATGGCGCGTCATTACCGTCAGCAATTATATGGCGAACGAAGTTCGCGACTATTTCCAATTGCCTGTGGACAAGACGGATGTGGTCTATAACGGCGTCGAAACCGCCCCCTTCGATGCCCTGGATGGCATGGATCTCTCGGCTGATCGACTGCGCTGGGCGCAACCCGAAGAGCAACTCGTCTTTTTCGTAGGGCGGATGAATTTTGAAAAGGGCGCCCATGTCCTCGTCGAAGCCGCGCCGCGCGTCCTGGCTTCACGTCCCGGGGTCAAATTTGTGCTTGCCGGCACCGGCCCTATGATCGATAACCTGCGACGGCGCGTCTACGAGCTGGGAATCACCGACAAGGTCCAGATTGCCGGCTTTGTCCCCGACGATGACCGCAACCGCCTTTTGCGCATGGCCGATGTGGCCGTCTTTCCCTCCCTCTATGAACCGTTCGGGATCGTGGCGCTGGAAGCAATGGCCGCGCGCTGCCCGGTGGTTGTGAGCGATGTCGGCGGACTGCGCGAAGTGGTCAGGCATGAGCAAACCGGCATCATTGTCCACCCGGAGGACCCCGATTCGCTGACCTGGGGCATCCTGCGCGCACTGGAAGACCCCCAGGGCGCTGCGGCGCGTGCGGCCAGGGCGTATCAGATCGTGCGCAGTGACTATTGCTGGGACCGGATCGCCGAGCGGACGCTTCGCGTCTATGAGCAGGTCATTCGCGAGCGCCGCCTTGTCAACTGGTAACTTACCTTTAATTTTCCCTTCTTGTGCGTGAGATAAATAGGAGGACTAGCTATTTCTCGTAATGTAACATTCCCGACCCAACCCCCGACAGAACGTGCGTATCTCGTCGGCATTGAGCTCAAGGGCCAGCCGGCCACTTTTGCGGTTGAGGATTCGATGGAGGAACTGGCGCGCCTGGCCGAGACCGACGGGCTGTACGTCGTCAGCCAGGTCGTGCAGCACGTCGAGCGCATCAACCCGGCGACGATGATTGGCAAAGGCAAGCTGCAAGAGATTATCCAGGCGCGCGAAGAGCTCCAGTTCGACGTGGTTGTTTTTAATGACGAGCTGTCGCCCAATCAACAGCGTGAAATCGAACAGGCTTTCGATTCCGATATCAAAGTGCTGGATCGGACGGTGCTCATTCTCGATATCTTTGCCCAGCACGCGCGCACACGCGAGGGCGCGCTGCAGGTCGAGCTGGCGCAGTACGAGTACCGGCTGCCGCGCCTGACGCGCATGTGGACGCACCTTGGACGCCAGACCGGCGGCGCGACGGGGCGCGGTGGGAGCGGTGGGGTAGGGCTGCGCGGTCCCGGCGAGCGCCAGTTGGAATTGGACCGCCGCGAAATTCGCTCCCGGATCTCGCATCTCAAGCACGATCTCGAAGCCTTGCGGCGGCAGCGCGGCGAGTACCGGCGCAAGCGCAAGCGGGAGGGGTCGCCCGTGGTCTCCATTGTCGGTTACACAAACGCCGGCAAGTCCACGCTGCTCAATGCGCTGACCGGCGCCGGTGTGCTTGCCGAGGACAAGCTCTTTGCCACCCTCGATCCCACGACACGGCGTGTCCGCCTGCCCAAAGCCGAAGAGGTCCTCTTTACCGATACGGTCGGCTTTATCGAAAAACTGCCGACCGAGTTGATCGCGGCCTTCCGGGCAACGCTGGAAGAGATCAATGACTCAAATGTTCTACTGCACGTCGTAGACATCACGTCGCCGCACGCCCGGGAGCAGTTGAGCGTCGTCGAAGAGACGCTGGAAGAGATCGGGGCGCGCGGCAAGCCGATTGTGCTGGCCCTCAATAAGGCGGATTCGTTACACAAGAGCAAGGGCAAAGAGCCGGCGCTGGAAATAGAGGGGGAGTGGCTCCAGGACTATCCCGAGGCGGTGGTGATCTCGGCGGAAAAGGGGAGTGGGCTGGATACGCTGCTCCAACGCGTCGAGGATGTCCTGAGTGCGGGCTTGACGCCGGTCAAAGTGCGTATTCCGTACAAAGAGAATGC
>JBAVQS010000139.1:0-33186 GCA_049694275.1 Anaerolineae bacterium
CTTTTCTGTGGATCCCACCGTGGCTCACGCACCAGGATACTGACAAGCAGGACCCCGGCCAACGTCAGCGCCACGCTTATTACAATCATCGCCGGATAGCCGGCCAGCCCAATGAGCAACCCGCCGAGCAGAGGTGCCAGGCCAACCCACGGGGCAAGGATGCCGCGCGCGACGCCCATATAGGTGGGTCGGCGCGCGGCAGGGGCAAACTCCATCACCAGCGCCAGATCCGAGAGAATCCAGCCGGCATTGGCAATTCCCACCAGGACAAAGACCGCATAGTATGCTTCCACCGTATCGCTGAACCACGCCAGCCCCAACGCCAGGACATAAAACCAGGACGAGACGACCAGAACCAGTTTTTGTCCCCGTTTGTCGCCGAGCCACCCCCAGACCGCGCTCCCCACAATGCTCGTGCCCAAAAGAATCGCGCTGTACACCGCCGCCTGCGCATCCGCCAGGTGAAAGGTCTCCACTGCATGGACCGCGAAAAAGGCCGTCGCCATCTGTCCGAGAAACCCGAACGCCCGCGCGGCGAGATAGAGCGTAAAGTTGCGATCCTCCCGCAACAAGGCTGGCAGATCGCGGAGATAACGGGTGAACGGCGGACGCGGGCGTGTGTCGTGTTGGACCGGCTCACGGGTCTGGGAGAGGCACACCCAGGAAACCATCGCGCTGCCAAAGGCGCACACAAAGCAGAGCGCATAGTTCAGTGGATATGCGAACTGGCTGAGCATCTCACCCGCGGCCGCGGCGCCCACCAATCCGGCGATGCCCCCGCCGATGCGCTGCGCGGCGAAAAAGCGCCCGCGGCCACGGGTGGGAATTACTCGCGCAATCATCTCTTGCCAGGGAATGGCGCTGATGCCGCTCATGAACATGCGAAAGCCGAGAATCAGGAAAAAGAGAATGAGCGGCAGATTGGATGAATCCCCGGCCCGCGCCGGAAAAAGCCAGATCACCAGGCCGATCAGCAAAAACGGCACGCGCTCGAAAAAGCTGACGGCCAGGAGCACCGGCCGGACCCGCTTCAGTCCCTCGACAAAGGGCGCTGTCACGAGTTGCGGCAAATACCACCCGAGCGATTCCAATGCCGGAATCAACCCGATGAGCAGCGCTGAGCTGGTCAGGTGGCTCACATAGACGGGGAGAATGGTCGCCGTGGAGACAAACGAGATGCCAAAGAGCCAGACCGTGCCGTCGATGATGTTAAAAGTCAAATTGTGGCGGAGGTGGTGGGCCACTTCACGCTCAAACGAGGACGCAACAGACATATCGGCTCATTATAAGCCAATCAGGGTTTCGTGTCGGGCTTGTGGCTGACGGTGACGTTACCCGTGCCGGAAAAGATGTTGCTGTTGCCGGTGACAGTCTGGTTGACGCTGGTATGCCCGCCGGGGAGGCTGGCGACCTTTTGGGCGAGCGCCTGCGCGAGCGAGACCAGTTCGGGGTCCTGATCCGCTTTCGCCGCGGCGACCTCTTCCTTGAGCGTCTCCTGGCGTCCCTTAGACTCGGGCTTGTGCTCGACCGCGTCCACTGCTTTTGCCACGTCACTCCCCTGCCCGAATTTCTTGACGATGAGCGTCTTGAGGGCATTGTATCCGTCTGCAATCGCGCTTTCGCTCAGCTTGGCGAGGGCCGCGATGATCGCGGCGGTGATCGGGTCCATATGGTTCTCCTTGTAAACCGCCGATTCAAAGACTCTGTTGGCGCACCCCTTTTCGGTCGCTGAGGCGACCTTTCAGGTTTAGGCGGAGAATTCCATTCTCTGATGCCCGGCGCGTTCGCCAACGGAGCCATAAAATTCAGTTGCTACTCGACCCCGTTCCGGCGAATCCGATTCATCGGATTTCCACGGACCCTCGTAGAGGGCTATTTAGACGCCGATTTCAATCGGCGGCGATGCCGTTCCGGCGAATGACCTCGGAATAGAACTTGCCCGAGTCCTTGAGGATGCGCGCCTGGGTCGCGTAATCGACATAATAGAGGCCAAAGCGCTTGCTATAGCCGTGCGCCCACTCAAAGTTGTCGAGGAGTGACCAGCAGAAATAGCCGCGCACGTCCACCCCGTCGGCAATCGCGCGTCCGAGCTGCTCAATGTATCCCCGCAAATAGCTGACACGCCGCGGGTCGTGCACCTGGACATCGTCGCTCACGATGTCGGCAAAGGCCGCGCCGTTCTCGGTGATATAGAGGGGCGGCAGATGATAATCATCGCGGAGGCGGGTGAGGAGCTGATAGAACCCCTCCGGGCTAACCTCCCAGCCCATCTCCGTGTATTCGGAATCGGATGGGCGGACGTGTCCTTTGGTTGCGCTCACAATGTGCCGCGAATAGTTATTGATGCCGAGGAAATCGAGCGGCTGGGCCATGAGCGCCGCATCGCCTTGCTGAACCGCGAAGGCATTCGGGCCGTAATCGGCAAGGGCCTCCGGCGGATAATAGCCGCGGACGACGGGGTCGAGGAACCACGCTTCGTGCCGCTGCCACACGCGTTCGGCGGCCTGCCGGTCGGCATTGGAATCGGTGGCCGGCTGGCAGGGCCAGAGACTAATGGTGACGCCGACCTGCGCCTGCTGGCTTCCGGCGCGGAGTGCCTGCGCGGCGAGCCCATGCGCGACGTTCAGGTGGTGCGCCACCTGGAGCGCGAGCGGGCGATCCTTGACGCCGGGCGCATGCCCGCCATTCGAGTGCCCCTCAAAGGCAACTACCGACGGCTCGTTGAGCGTGATCCAGTGGCGCACGCGGTCGCCGAAATGTCGGGCGACGATCAACGCGTAATCGGCGAAATAGCCGCTCGTGTCGCGGTTGCCCCAGCCCCCTCGGTCCTGCAGAGCCTGGGGCAGGTCCCAGTGGTAGAGGGTGACAAAGGGCTGGATATGAGCGGCGAGCAGGGTATCCACGAGCCGGTCGTAAAAATCGAGACCGCGCGGGTTGACAGCGCCCCGCCCCTCGGGCAGGATGCGCGGCCATGCGAGGGAAAAGCGATAAGCGCCGGCGCCAAGTTGTTTCAAGAGCGCGACGTCCTGAGGGTATCGATGGTAGTGATCGGCGGCGACATCGCCCGTATCGCCGTCGCGGACCTTGCCGGGGGTATGCGCAAAACGGTCCCAGATGGATTCGCCCTTGCCGTCCTCGTTCCATGCGCCTTCAATCTGGTAGGCGGCAGTAGCCGCGCCCCAGACAAATTCCGGTGGAAAAATCATTGATGATTCCTCTCCCTGATCCTCTGCGTTCAATCTTCTGCCGCCAACACTACGTCGATGCGATGGATGAAATCGGCGGGGAGCGCGGCCAGGGTCTGGCGCAAAATGCGAATGGCGCCGGCCAGCCGGTCAAAGGGAATCTCGGCGTCGTCGAGCGTCGCCGATTCGATTCGGTATTCGCCGTAATCGGCCCTGGCCCGATTGTGATAGGTGATGTGCAGCCGCAGGCCGGCGAACAGGGTCTCGACGCTCGCCTCGCCAGCGGCGCTGAACTGGCCGGCGACGAGACGCGGGGCGAGGACCAGGTCGCCGAGGTCACCCCGGACGCCGAAAGCTTCGGTCAGCAGAGTTAATAATAGCCAGCTCGCCGAGCCTGTCAACCACGGATAGGCGCCGCGCCCGCGGGCGTCGATGTATTCGGGGATGCCGGGATAGATACGGCTAACGGCAAAATCGGTGCAGTGGCGGTAGATGCCGTCGAGCACCTTGTAGCCCTGGTGGACGCGGCCGCGTTTGTAGAGGGCGTTGGCGTACATCACCGCCATATGACTGAACATGGCGCCGTTCTCTTTGGTCCCAAAGGCAAAACCAAACAGACGGCCAAGGTTGAGCAGGACCTCGCCGAAATCGGTATTGAGACGATAGCCGCCGACGCGCGGGTCGTAGAGATAGTGATCGACGGCGCGCACGATGGCGTCCACCTGCTCGTCGGTGGCAATCCCGCACATGAGCGTAAACACCTGGCCGGTCAGCGTCATGCGCACCCCGCGTGGGTGGTCGCCCTCGACGCGACCGCCGTCGTCGTCGTAATAGCCGTTGAACCAACCATGCCCCTCGCGGTTGGTGAGCCACTCTTGTGCGCGCAGGTGCGCGCACAGCCAGTCCCCCTTGGCCGCCAGGTCACGGGCAAGGTCGCAGGTCGGAACGAGGCGACTCTCGCCGGAGAGGGTGTGGCGCGCGGCGGCCATATAGTCGCCCAGGCGGGCCTGCTTGGCCGCGACCGATGCATAATCGACCGGCGCGGAGAGGGTATCGAGCAGGAACAAGAGCTCGGCGGCGAGCCGGACCTGCTCGGTTCCGTGCGCCTGGAGCGCGCGGACGAGCCGGCTCAATTCGAGCAAGTTGCCGGCATAGAGCGCGGTAAAAGCGACGCTCTCGCCGCGCCGGGCAGCCATGTCGAGGCCGTCGTTCCAATCGGCCCCTTCAAGGCGAATGTTGTTGTGCGCGCCGACATTAAAGAACGGGGTGAGGTGCTGGACAAGGAGATGCTCCAGGATGCTCCCGGAATGGACGGCGCCCGTTTGCTTGCGCAGTTGCGTCCCCTGCTCGGCGGACCATGCCGCGTCGATGCCGGTCGCCCGGTCCACATGCTGATCCTTGAAATAGGTTTGGTCGCGCAGGAGGAACGCCAGGTCCCCGCTCTGGTCGATATAGAGCTTGGTCGTCAGGAACGGCCACGCGCCGTGGTCCATCCAGATGCGCGCGATGTTGTTGCGGTCGGCGATAAATTCGCCGGGACGGCGCCCGATGATGGTGGCGTTGCTGCCGTCGATGCGAACCCCGGCGAAATAGTTATAGAGCAGTTCGGGGACCTCCGCCGGTTCCATGATGAGCAGCGCGAGACAATCCTGCCAGAGGTCGCGCCAGCCGCGACCCCCGCGGCCATAGTCATGATACGGCAGGAACGAGTTGCCCATAAGACGGCGGAGGACCGGCTGGAGCGTGGCCCATTTGAGCCAGTGATCGGCCTGTGCGTCGCCGGTGTGAAAGGCGAGGCTGGAGAGTTGGTCTTGCCAGTGCGCCTCGTTCCGGTGAAACCATTCGGCGAACCGCGCTGCGCTGCCATACCGGGCGACGAGCGCGTCGAGATCCTCGCCCGCGTCGAGGATGGCGAGGATGAGGACATAGGATTGCGATTCCCCCGGCTGGAGCGTGATCGTCTCAAAGCGGAGCGCGCCAATAGCCTCGTAGCCATCAAACAATTGGCCGGAAGGGTGAAACGGGCCGGCAGAATCCACGACGGCCGCCGGCCAATCGAGCGAGCCCCCCTCGCCAATGAAATCTTCCACGACCGGACAGAAATCAAGCGGGGCGCCCCCTTCCCCGCTCGCCCCCAGAACCGCATAGCGAACCCGGTTTGGCTGATGCCCGCGCTCGTCAAATGAGAGGGTCGGTGTCACGACCACGCCGTACGGGTGCGTAGTGACACGGTGCAAAAGCGAGGTGACATGCCGATGGTCGCGGAGGTTATCGGCGGAGCGCCCGTACATCGGAATCGCGGCGATCGGCGTCACGATCCGAGGTGCAGCGCCCGCGTTGGTGATGGTGACCCGCATCAACTCGACGCGGTCGTTCGACGGCGGCGCGAGGTTGACGATCTCGGCGCGTAGCTCGGTCGCCGACCAGACGCGCACAATCTTGTGCCAGAGAAAACCGGCGTCGAGCGAGACGTAATCCTCCACCGGCGCGGCGTGTTGGGGCGCAGAATTGCCCGTGGCCGACCAGGCCCCGGCGCCGTCCACCTGCAGCCAAAAATTGCGGGCAGCGCGGGAATTGTGCAGGTCCTCGACCGATACGGGCGCAGTTAAAAAAGTGTTCTGTCCGGTTTTGATGTCGCCGTGCAAGAGCGGGGTCACGACCGACATGAGCCCGGCCTGATTGACCAGCGGAAAATACAAATAGCTGGTACGGTGCGGGTCGGCAAGATTAAAGTTTCCCTTGTCGTCGAATGTCCAACCAGTCATAAGCCAATGGGTCCCTGCCTCTCCCCCCTCTCGAACCCGGTGGACGCCTCCCCGGTGAGAGGGGGAAAGAGGAGGGATGGAGGAGAGATGAAAATGGCAAAAGAAAGAGTTACAAGTTACTGACCACTAACCACTGACCACTAACCACTAATCACTGACCACTCATCACATACAGCGACATGGAATACGCGGGCAGCGTGATGGATGCGTTGCCCCCTACCTTTTCCGCGGCGACCTTGCCGGCGTTGTGTCCTGTATCCAGGCGATACACCTCGGCGTCACGCGGCGTATCAATTCCCTTGAGCAAGAGCGGCTTGGCGACATCCTTGCCGCCCAGGTTGAGCAGCATCAATGTAAGCGTTCCGTCGCTGCGGCGCGCGGTATAGATCGATACCTGGTTGTCATCGGATGAAGAATAGATGAGCTCGTCGCCAAAGCGTTTGTATAACTGGAACACGTAATACATCGGCTTGGGGTCAAAGCGGTCGAACAGGCCCAGGCCACTCTGACTGTGCTGTAGGGTGAACATGGTCATAATGTCCACCTTTTGGCGAATCATGCGACCCATCACGTCGCCTAGCCACAGCGCGCCATAGAGGCTGTCGGGCGTGGTCTGGGCGCAGCACCAATTCGACCAGGTCGAATTGAACTCGGTGACCGCAATCGGCAGATCCCGCCCCGCGCTCTCGCGGATGACCGCCCGCAGGTCTGGAATGATCGTGTCCCACTCTTTGGGATTGGCCAGGAGCTTGTCGACCGGCGGCGGCCCTTCGCCCTGCTGTTGGGGAAAGGGATAGCGATGGATCGAGACGATATCGACGAGATCGCCGTTCACCTTGAGAAATTGCCTCAAGGTCTCGCGCGCCGCGGCCTCATTGGAACCGGCGGGTGGATTGGGAAAGAACTGGTGAATCTCGGGACCGAGTAGTTTGATGGTTGGATCCTGCGCTCGCATCGCCAGCGCAATGGCGCGCCATTCCGTATTGTAGCGGTCGTCGGGCCAGGTCTTGTTTTTCGTGTCGTAAAGGTTCGGCTCGTTGCCAATGCTCCAGTAGCGAACGTGATACCCCTTGTCGAGGGTGTACTTGACGAGCGCAGCCGCCTTGCCCGGGTCGCCCCCCTTGAGCCGAACGCTGATCTGGGGCTCGGCGTTGATCGAGCGGCATAACGCAATAAACTGGTCAATCTGCGTCGCGTCCAGGTCGTTCTCGTCCCCCCAGTTACCGCCCGGAAACCGGATAAAGGTGATTCCGGAATCGAGAAATGCTTGCCGTGAATCGTACGGCACGACCGCCCAGGGACCATGATTCGTCCCATAGCTAAAATGGCTGATCGGCCCGAGGCTCATGCTCGGATCGACATACAGACCGCCTGGGACCGGGGTCGGAACCGGCGTGAGCGTCGGCAAGGGGGTCGGCGATGGCGTAACCGGGACCGGCGTCGCAGTGGCGGTCGGCGGAATCACGGTCGGTGGAACCGCGGTTACCGTTGGCGCGACGGGCGACGGCGCGGCGCAAGCCGCCAGGAACAACAAGGATGAGAGCAAAAGTAAGAAAGCGTATCGCATCTCAAGACCAGTGTATGTAGCGCAAGCGGTCAGCTTGCGTTACAAGTTAGCGTGCCAGCGATTCCATGAGCATACGGGTAGAAGCGATGACATTTGGGCGCAGGGCAAAGGGCGTAAGCCCCCCCTGCTCCATACCGAGCAGCGCCGCGCCGACCACCGGTGGAACGGTCAATCGAACGAACCGGGCGCGCGGCGCCACAGCCAGAACCGTCTCTTGCATCATCTGCGCCAGGACCGGGCTGCCGTTAAAGGTGCTCCCGACCATGACCACCTGGAATTCCTCCGCCGCCATATCGATCTGCCGCACCACGCCGCAGACCATACTGCCCAGTTCACGCCCGGCCCACACGATAATCTCCTGCGCCACCGGGTCCCCCTGCGCGGCGACGCTAAAGACCAGGGGCGATCCGCCGCCGGCGCTAAAGCGACCGAGCTGCGTCGTCAGCAGTTCGAGCATGTGCTCAGGATCACGCGCGCCGGCATATTCCACAAAGGCTTGCGTGAGCGCAGTGGCCGGCCCGCGGCGGGTAACGTCGAGCCCGATGGCGCGGAACGCCATGAAAAGAATTTCGACGGCGCCGGCCGCTTCCGCCATATAGATGCCATAACCGGTCATCCGCCCTTCGCGGCCCTCACGGTTGCGGCCCCGGCAGTTGCAGCCGGTCCCCGACACGACGGAAACGCCCCAGCCCTCGTCGGTCCCGGCCCAGATGCCGAGCGCCGCATCGTTGACCACCTCGGCCGGCGCATTCATGCCGATCGGCGTCAGAGTGGCCAGCGTGACCTCGCGCTGGGAGGGCCAGTCATAGCCGCCGACGCCCATGCCGATGCCGGCGATTTGCGCCGGCGCAATCTCAGCCTGACGCAGAGCATCCGTAACAATGGTCTGGAGCACCTGCGAGAGCCCGGCATAGCCCTTACCGGTGGGATTGCCCGCTCCGCCCTGACCAAACCCCACGGCATAACCGTTCTCGTCCACGACGAGCGCATGGCTCTTGGTCCCGCCGACATCAATCCCGAGGTAGTAGCGCATGATGTTTTGCCCCCTGGGTGTTCCGCCCAAAGGGTGTCCCGCCCGAAGGGTGTCCCTGAATCAAGGCAGGTTTCCAAAATTAACGAGCCGGATGTCCAGCTCTTGCAGCGCGGCCTTGACGACCGGATCGGTGAGGACCTGGATCTCGCGCTCGCGCGGATGGGTGTAACTGCTGATCGAGAGGAGCACCTCGTCGACATAACCGGGATGAGTCATGATCTCGGTCACGCCCGCTTTGAGGTTGCGCAGGATGTGGAGCAGGTGATCCACGGTCGCGGTCTCGTTATAAAAAGCGGTGCTCATGTGGTCGGGATGCCGCACCCGGTGCGTCTCCATCAACGCCCGCGCCTGCGCCAACAGAGCGGCGCGGGCCGCGTCACCCCCACTGCTATCGCCGTCGACGTCGGGCAGCGGAGAGCGAACCGGGCAGCCGTACGCGGCGGCGAGCTCGAGCATGATGGGAAAAACCCCGGGCAGTTCATACGGGGTATGATGGTGGCCGTCGAGATGATCGGGCGCGTGCCCGACGGCGGCGCAAAAGAGATCGATCTGGGCCCGCCATTCGGCGCGCACGTGTTCAAGGTCGATGGTCGCCCCACGCGCCGCCAACCCGGCCGGTCTCAGGAACTGACCTTGCGCGTCGACCAGCGTGCGCACCTTGTCGGCGGATAGGAGCGGCCGCCCGGCGGTCAGGGTCAAATGTACGCCGAGCCCCAGGTTCGGGGTCAGGGCCATCGCATCGCGCAGGGCCGACTCGGCCCCCGGCATGTTCATCATCGCCGTCGTGGAGGTGACGATACCATCCAGGTGCGCCTGGCGGATACCGCGCGACACGCCGGGGGTGAAACCGTAATCGTCTGCGTTGATAATGAGAGATTTGGACATACGCGCTACTGTTGTGGCAAAAAAAGGGGCGAGCCACCGGCGTCGCCCCTACATCTCACCGGAAGGGAGCACGCCGTCAGCGCCATCCCTACATATCACCGGAAAGGGGCGAGCCACCGGCGTCGCCCCAACACAGATCGTGGGCCTTGCGATTTATTTTTCCACGCCGGTTACGACCACGCCCTGCATAAATTGCCGCTGGGCAAAGAAGAAAATGACGAGCGGGAGCAGCAGAGTCATCACGGCGGTGGCCATGGCGAGACCGGGATGGATGCCAAAGGTATTGACAAACTTGGCAATGCCGACCGAGATGGGATAGAGGTCCTCTTTGCCGACGAGATAGACCAGCGGAGTAAAATAGTTGTTCCACTCGTAGAAAAAGTGGAAGAGGGTGACCGCGGTGATCGCCGGGATGGCCTGCGGGATGATGACCGAGACGAGAATGCGGAAGGGGCTGGCGCCGTCGATCATAGCTGCCTCGTCCAGCTCGCGCGGGATCGTCATGAAATACTGGCGCAGCAAGAACACGTCATAGGCGTTCGCAAAAAAGGTCGGAACGAGCAGCGGCAGCCAGGTCCCCGTCCACCCCAGCTTGGCAAAGATGATATAGAGGGGAATGATGAATGCCTGCGGCGGGAGGACGATTGTCGACATGAGGATGAGAAACAGGATATTCTTGCCCGGCAAACGGAAACGCGCAAACGCATAGGCCACGGCGATGCAAGAGAGCAAATCGCCAAAGGTCCCAATCACAGCCAGCGCCACGGTGTTGCGATAGAGCAATGGGAAATTGACCTGGTCCCAGGCGCCTACAATATTGTCCCAGTAGATGGTAAAGTTCCAGACGGCACTCCAGGTGCGCCAGCGTCCCTGCACCTCGAAAACGCCCTTGCCCGGATTCGCGGGGTCCATCATATTACTCGACTCGCGAAAGGGCTTGACCATCGCCAGGCGCGTGGTCCCCTCGGCAGTCGGGACGTCATAAAGGAGCAGATCCTGCCCGTTATAGCTGTACGTCGCCTGCTTGGCCGGCCAGAGCGGAGAGCTCTGTCCGGAAAGTTGCTCGTCCAGTTTAAAGGCCCCGGCCAGCATATAGAAGAGGGGCAACAAAAAGACGGCAAGCACGACCAGACCTAACGTCGTTACCAGGACGGTCATCAGGAACTCGCGCATCCGCTTGGTCAACACCGAGCCGGACCGCTTTGGT
The DNA here is from genome assembly GCA_049694275.1 of Anaerolineae bacterium. Taxonomy (GTDB): domain Bacteria; phylum Chloroflexota; class Anaerolineae; order UBA4142; family SHND01; genus JBAVQS01. Next base: position 10,643 of record JBAVQS010000139.1, read on the forward strand.
TCTTTGAAGAAGGAATCGGCTACATTTGCCATGTTTGGTCTTTTCCTTAGCGGTCTGAGCCCGCATAGTAAACCATGCGCTGTGCAGTAAACAATAGTAACCCGGTCGCAGCCATCGAGATGACAAAGAGGATGATTGCCAGCACCGAGGCATATCCCATCTCGTTAAAGACAAAGGCTTCCCGGTAAAAGTGAAGTGGGAAGAAGAGGAGCGAACCCTGGGGATCGCCGTTTCGACCGCCAATGAGCATCGCCGGGACGAAATACTGGAAAGCGCCGATCACGCCCAATGTCAGGTTATAGAAAATGACCGGGGAGATCATCGGGACCGTAATGTTAAAGAACTTGTCGAATGCATTCGCCCCATCCACCGTCGCCGCCTCATAGAGCTCGGTCGGAACTCCTTGGAGTGAAGCGAGCAAGATGATCATCATATTACCCACACCCCAAATGCCCAGCAAGTTGAGCGCGGGCACTGCCCACATGGGATCGCTGAACCAGCGCGGCGGATCGGAGATACCAAGCGCCTGGAGAGCCAGGTTGATCCAGCCGGATTGGGAATTCAGGACCCCGCTGAAAATCATGGCGCCGGCGACGATCGGGATGACTGTCGGCATGAAAAAGAGGGTCCGGAAGTAATTGGTGCCAATCAGATGCTTGGAGTTAACCAGCACGGCAAAGAGCAATGGGACGAGAAGGCCGAGCGGGATGCCGATAGCCGCGAATTTGAGGGTAACCCCAAAGGAATTGAGCAGCATCGGATCGGAAAAGAGCCGCGCATAGTTGTCCAGTCCGACGATATTAAAGTTCCCCGGCGCAAACTCGCGCGTTGCGCTGTAATCCGTGAACGAAAGGAAAAAGGTGAACAGGATCGGCAGGAACTGGAATGCCAGAAAACCGATCACCCAGGGGGACAAGAATGCATAACCCCAGAGGACCTCCCGCTTTCTATTCGCCGTGGCCTTGGTTTTGAGAACCGGCGCACGAACAGGGATCGAGGCAACATCGGTAGCAGACATGCCTTACTCCTTAAGTTGTCTCCTTGCGCCGCCGCCAGAGACCCGGCGACGCAAGGAGAGCATACGGGGTAAACCGTTTCTTACATCAAATCGATTTCATAGGGGTAGGGGCGAACCGGCGGCTCACCCCTACAGGAAACTGCTATTTCGGAGCAGCAGCAAAGATAGTGGTGAGCTGATCTTGGAGTTTGGCAATCTCCGTATCCATGTTCAGACCAGGGGTCTGATCGAGCATGGTCCGCCACTTGCCAAACAGGTCATTGGCCTTGGTCAGGTTGGGCAGCCAGGCTTCGTGGTTCGGGAGGTCCGGGTGCTTGACCATCTCTTCGGCCACCGACCAGTCAATCGTCTGACCGGCGTTGTCGTTGAGCGTCTTGAAGAAAGCCGGGCGATCCTTGGCCTGGGCGGGCATACCGCCATAGAGCACGTACAGATCAGGATCGACGACCATTGCGCTCAGAACTTTGAAGGCAACCTGCTGATTCTTGCTCTGCTTCAGGATGGCGAAAGTGTCCCCGTGCAGCTTGGCCGTGATATTGCCGTTGATCGTCGGAACCACAGCGATATCCCAGTGGATCTTCTTGATGTCAAAGCAGCAGGTGTACCAGGTGTGTGTCCATGCCATCGCGACATTACCGGACGAGAACGGGTTGCCCTTGGCGAGCAGGTCGCTATTCTGGTAATCCGCATTCGGCATGAAATGATACTTCCACACGCCGTCATAGTACCACTTCCAGGACGCATTCCAGTCGGCCGGGATGACTGCCTTGGTCGGGTCCTTCGGATCGTAGGGCAGACCACCCTTGAAGAAAGCGGCAATGCCGCGGCCATCAGTGAACTGTTCAAAGAAACCGAACTGGGTGACGTTCTTCGGGTCGAAGCTCGCCTGGGTCGCATCGTTGCCGCCCTTGTCGACGGTGAGCTTCATCGCCAGATCCTGGAAGGTCTGGAGGTTCCAGTCCTTGCCATTGTACTTGTCGCCGATCTTGTGCGGCGGGTACGGGAGCTTGGCTTCGTCGAACAGGTCCTTGTTGTAGTAAATGAACGAGGGGAACAAGGCAAACGGGATGCCGACGAGCACACCCTCGTCACTCGTAAAGTCGAGCAACGCCGGGTCGTACTTGCTCAGGTCATAGTTGGCTGCAGTGGCAAGCGGCTTGACATCAGCCCAGGCGCCCTGGAAGCTCGCGCGGCCAGCCTTGCCAACCGGGCCGACGATGTCGGGAACCGTACCGGCGGCGATCATAGCCTTGAGCGTATCGTAGGATTCGGGGTTGTGAACAACCTGAAGAGTGACACAGGCGTCGGTCTGGGACTTGTTATACTTGTCGACCCAGGCCTTTTCCTTCGGAATCACGGGCGCATCACCACCGGCGCCAAGACCAACATACCAGGTGATCTTGGTGGCGGTTGGGGCGCAGCCTTCACCACCGGCGATAACCGTCGGAACGGTGGTCGCGGTGGGAGCAACGGTTGCGGCGGTGGTAGCGGTGGCGGCCGGCGCGGTGGTCGCGGCAGTAGTGGCAACCGGCGCGGTGGTCGGCTTTGCCAGGACGGCGGTCGGGGCCGTGGTCGGCGGGACGGCGGCCGCGGCGGTGGGCGCAGTGGTGGGGGCCGTGGTGGGCGCCGGAGTGTTGCACGCGACCAATGCGAGGGCCGCGATCAATACGATCAGGGCCACAGAAATTGTCTTGCGCATTCTAGAGCTCCTTCTCCTCAGAGAGAATCTTGTGGGTAAACAAACGCAACGGGAAACAGATAGGATTTATTGGATCAGGCTACACCTCCTTGTCAGAGCTCGCGCACGAATGTCGGGCAAGAGCGCCGGGGGCAGAAAAGCGCTCTGCCCAATAAGATGCTGCGGAGCCAGGCGTCACACTTGTGCATGAGGTCTTCCAGGCCGGGCAAGCCCGGCTCAAATCGAACGACAGGAACTGCGTATGACTAATTCGGTGGGGAGTATCACGCGCCGGGGCCGCGACTCCCCTTCCTGGATCAGGTCAATCAGTGTCTCGGCAGCCACCGCCCCGGTCCGGTGAATCGGCTGTCGGACGGTAGTGAGCGGCGGCTCCATTCGAGCCGCAATCGGAATGTCGTCAAACCCGGCGAGGCCGACATCTTCCGGCACGCGCTTGCCAGCTTCGCGAAGCGCCCGCATTACGCCGATAGCCATTGCATCACTGGCGCAAAAGATGGCATCGGGTTCGTGCGGAAGCAATCGCCGGGTGGCTGTATAGGCGCCAACCTCGGTAAAATCACCCGAGGCGATGAGCACCGGATCTGGAAGAATCCCTCGCTCACGCAGCGCCATCTGGTAACCCTCAAGCCGGTCAGCGCCCGCAATCATGTTCTGCGGCCCCGTCACCGTCGCAATGCGGTGATAGCCGAGGCGCAGCAGATAGGCAACCATCTCTCTCGCGCTGTTGCGATTATCGATATCGATGTAACTCACCCGTTGATCAGTGGGATGACGACCAATCAGGATAAACGGCATCTGGCGATCCAACAGCGCTTTGACAAGCGGATCATCAATCAGCATGGACGAGACAACCACCCCGTCAATCAGCCCGCCCTGCAAAATCTTTTGAATCACCCGGCGTTCCTGTTCGGGCTCAGCCAGCCAGAGCATGACGGAATAATCGTGCGCGTTGCAGGCGGAGGCGACGCCTTGAATCAGAATCGGAAAGTACGGATCGGTAAACAGGACTGACACGCCCATCGGAATCACAAGGCCCAGGACCTGGGTATGCCCACCGGCCAGACTGCGGGCCAGCATATTTGGCGTAAAGTCGAGCCGCTGAGTGACGGCGAGCACCCGCTCGCGAGCGTCGGGACTGACGTTCGGATGTTTGTTCAGGACCCGGGAGACGGTCGAGCGAGAGACTCCCGCCTCCTTTGCAATTTCTTCAAGCGTCAGCGGCATTGGTTTATGTCAATCATCCCGAGGGAAAGAATGCCTTTTTGGGAGCGCTCCCAGAGATTATCTAAAAATAAAGCCTTGAACAAGCTCTTTTCAGGGCGTTCTAGCCTTCTCTGGATGCGCTCCCAATTATACGGCTAAACCCGACGATTGTCAAGGGGTTTTGAAGAGGCTTTTAAAAGATTTTTAAGGGACGCAGTCAGTTGCCACCAGCGAGCACGCCATAACAGGCTGCGCAAGCGGCTCCAGGCTTGAATGACCCTGGTCTGCGCCATCACATCGGGGGCATGGGGACTGTAGAGGGTTTCGACATAGAGATCGGCGAGCGCGCGCGCCAGGTATTGCGCGTCACTGACGGCCTGCGCGCGCCCAGAAGGAGGGTGCGCTGACCGCATTGCCCCTACAAGCTCTTCGAGGCGTTGGGCCAGGAGTGCGTTGGCCTGATGGGGAGTGTTGGCTGGGCGCACATCAACCCTCAAGCGCCGGGCATGTCCAATCATCCGCCCGTAGATCGCCTTGACCGTGCCGGCGGGAGTCATCTGCCGGAGTTGCCATTCGTCAAAGGCCAACCACCCGACAACCGCGAATGCGAGGGCAAAGAGCGCGGCCAGGCCTGGCAACCAATCCGTGCGACCCAACGGACCGGGCGAGGTATGCCCACTGGTAGGTGGCCCGGCGGGTGGGCTGCTCGCATAGCGGCGATCCGCCTCAGCCTGCCGGTCAATCGCGGCCCGGCCGGCCGTGGGTTCAAACTCCACCCATCCGTAATCGGGAAAATAGATTTCGACCCAGGCGTGCGCGTCTGCCTGTGTCACCGCGAACCGCGCAGTCTGAGCATCGTAGGTTCCCGATGCATAACCGACCACCAGACGCGCCGGCAATCCGGCAGCCCGCGCCAGGACGACCATCGCCGTCGCGTAATAGTCACAATATCCGCGCTTGAGATCAAAGAGGAAATAGTCCGCGACATCGCGTTCGACCGGCGGCAAAGGAACATCAAGGGTGTAAGGAAAAGTTCGCAAGTAGGCTTCCAACGCACGAGCGCGAGCGAACGGCGTCGGTTGGGTGGCGGTGAGGTCACGCGCCAGGGCTAATACGCGCGCCGGGACGGAGGAGGGAAGTTGGAGATAAGTCGCGCGAACCCAATCCGGGTAATCGGTCCCGGCGCGCTCAAGCTGCTGGTCGCTCGGCGTGACGATCCAGGATGTCGCATGATAGGTCGCCGCCTGGAGGTTGGCGCTAAAAATGTCATCGCCCGAGCGCCGCGCGATCCGATAGGCTTGATCGGCGCTCACCAATTGTCCCGCGGTATAGAGCGCGCCCGGCGGGGGTTCGACGAAATGCACGGTTTGGCGCACCAGGCACCCCGCAAAACCTGCAGGCTGAATTGCCGGCTGATTTGCCGCGACTTCCACCACCTCGGTCCAACCGGTATACCAGCCGCGCCCGCTATAAAGCTCGTACGTGCTACTTCGCCAATAATATCGCGGCGGCGGCTGAACCCCGACTGCCTCTTCAGGTGGGCTGGGCTGGAGGTCATCCGTCGTAATCTGCATGACCACCTGGCGATCGAGGCCCGGCGCGTGGCCGATGAGATGTTCATTCGGCAGACCCGGCGAGCGGACGCTTTCAAAAACCGTGGTAGGAAGCGGCGCGGACTGCAAGCCAAACGAATTCGGAATGCGGGCGGTATCGCCGGTATCCTCGCGCATCGCGCGCTGGACCGACTGGGCCAGGTCGTGCGCCGAGATGGACGGAAAGAGAGCAGCCAGGATGAGGAGGAGGGCGATGAGCGGAACGGTCAAGAGCGCAATATCAATGCGAATATCTTCAGAGAATCCGATTCCGCTGCGCTCCCACAGATGCTCCCGCGCCTTGTGCCCGACCAGCACCATAAGCAGGAGCATAGAACCGAGCAAAGGAATGAGCGCCAGCGCACCGCCGCCGGTATAACCGAGCGTCGCGGCAACGAGAGCCAGGGTTGGCAAGAGCGCCTCGAACGGCCGCTCACGCCGGCGGATGGCCCAACCCGCCCACGCCAGGACCAGCCAGACTAACAGGCTCCAGACCAGTGCAACGCCCACCGGATCGAACGCGGGATGCCCTTGAATGATGCCGGCAATCCAGGCCTGCGCACGGGAGAGAAGGACCGTAACCGCATTCAGCAAATCCACGCCGCTCTTCCAGTCCAGCGGGGGCAAGGGTTTCAAGGCGAGGGATCGGTTCGCGGACCAGGCCACAGGGGCATTGAACAGCCACGCGCCCAGCCCCCATACGAAGCCGGTGATCGCGCCGAGCAGCGCGACCAGCCGATTACCCAACTGTCCGACGCGCACAAACACAAACACCGCGCCGATCACCACGATGAGCAGCGCGGCAGGCCGACCTGGCAACGAGGATCGAGCCAACAGCCAGCCCGTGAGCGCGGCGGCGATGCCCACGGTCATCACCAGCGCGCTATCCAGCCCGCGCACCAGATGCTCGAATTCGATCGCCAGCGTGATGCAGACGACGAGCAGCAGCGCCAGGGTGAGCGATGTGGACAAGCCGAGCTTGCGAATGGGCCAGGCCAGCCAGTTCATCGCGACAGCGGCCTCCACCCGGTTTCGCGCGGCGCGTGCAGTGCGCGCGCCTTGCCGGTCGCCGAAACACGCCAATCCCACCGCCCCTCCTGGCCGGGGTGCGCCTCGGGCTGATTGAACAGGTCACGCGTGAATGCATGGCGCGTGATGCCCTGCTCAGCAAGGAGGTCCAGGAGCTTGGGGGGATGCGCAGACTGCCCACCAGTAAAAGAGACGGGATCGAGCAGCAGCACCGTGGGCACGAGACCCTGCCAGCGCAGGCGCAAGAGCGCCTGGACCCATTCGCCCTTGACATCGGGCGTCACGAGAATAAAGCTCGCACGACGTCCGAGCGAGGGTTGGACCTGGGTGAGCAGTTCGCCCAAGGGATGCGAGCCGGGCGCGACGAGAGCGAGCGCTCGCAAAATCTCCCAGCGCTGCGCCTCACCCTGCTGCGGCGGCAGCCACACAAGCTCCTGGCCAAACGCGACGAGCCCAACGGCGCGCCGCGAGCGAATGCCGCGATCGGCGAGCGAAGCGGCGAGGATGATGCCATTCTCCATAGTCGAGCCGTCGAGCTCCCCCACCTGCACCTGTTGATCAAGGTCCAGCACGATCCACCAATCACTCGTAGGGGTGCTATCAAACATTTTCACAAAGAGGCCATCGCGATGCGCCGAGGTGCGCCAGTGAATCGAGCTTGTGCTATCGCCGGGAGCATAGTCGCGCACAGCCGAAGCGGTGACAGTGCGCTCAAAGGTATTGATCTGCTCGCGCCCTTCGCCGATGCGACCACCCGATGCGACCTGAATGTCGGGAAGCGGAACGACGGGGGGCATCACCATCATCGTTACAGAGGCCGGGTATTCGAGCGTGACGCGATAGAGGCCAAAGGGGTCGCCGGTCTGCACGGTCGTCGGACCGATGCGAAAGGCGCCGCGCCGCGTGCAGACGCTCTTGACGGTCCAGCGATTCTCCTCCTGTCCGCCGATGCCGGTGGCCGCACTCGCATCATACGCGGGGAGGGTCGAGTGATCGTGCACCTCGACCCAGAGAGCGGGAAAGAGACTGCGATTGGAGAGCGTAAAACGTTCCTCCAACTGATCGCCCACCTGCGCCCAGCCGAACCGCATCTCGCGCTGGAGGTCCAGGCTGCGCACGAGCGCCCGCGCCCAGAGCCAGCAGATCAGCCAGACGCCGCCCAGGCCGACGAGCAAAATCGTCCAGGCCTGATTGGGCACGAGGAGCTGGAGCACCATCAGCAGAACAAGCAGAAATGGCAAGAGCGGAGACGAAAGTTTCATCAGATTGCCATCCACTATACTCCAAATTGGCCGGGCGCTCAAAAGAAAGCGTTGCCGATTTTTGACATCCCGCGCGAGGAGGATTATCATGGGTGTATATCACGACGAGGTGAAAACAGGGTGAATTCCCCATTTGAAGGGAACGAGCAAGCAGGCCCATCTTGACGCGGTTCGAGCGCGCCGGGGTGGGCTATTGTTTTTGGGAGGAATGATGCAATTCGGTCTCGACGTCATCAACTTTGGGCAGTACGGCGACCCACGCGAGTTTGCGCGAATCGCGCAGCTTGCCGAAGCAGCAGGCTGGGATGGGCTGTTCGTCTGGGATCACCTTGCATTCGTGTGGGGGATGACGGCCGGCGATCCGTGGGTGCTGCTGACAGCAGCGGCCGCCGCAACCCATCGCATCAAGCTCGGCCCGGCGGTGACGCCAGTGGCGCGTCGCCGGCCGCACAATCTCGCCTTTACCCTTGCCACGCTCGACCGCATGACGGACGGCCGGATGATTTTCGGCGTGGGACTGGGCGGCGTTCCTGAAGAGTTCACCGCGTTTGGCGAACCGGGCGATCCGAAAGTGCGCGCCGAGATGCTGGACGAGGGATTGGAAATCATCGACCGCCTGTGGTCCGGCGAAAAGGTCAACTATCACGGGAATTGCTACAACGTCGAGAATGTGACCCTCTCCCCGGTCCCGGTCCAGCGCCCCCGCATTCCGATCTGGGTGGGGGGAGCAAGCCACAAGGCGCTCATGCGCGCAGTTCAATGGGATGGCTTTTTTCCGGATTCCGTCGATCAGCACAAGATTACGAGAACACCCGAACAGCTCGCGGCCCAGGTCCTGGAGATCCGGCGTCAACGCCCGTTCTCGAGCCGCTACGATGTGGTCTTTATGGGCTACTCCAACCCGGGCGACACCGCGCTGGTCCGCGCATACCGGGACGCGGGCGCGACCTGGTGGCTCGAATGCCTGCACGATGTTCGCGGCCCGTACGACGAGATGATCGCGCGCATCAAGGCGGGGCCGCCGCGCATCTAGAGCAGTTTCCAATTCAATTTACAATGACAAGACCCTGCGGGTTGTTAAAAACCCACAGGGTCTGGAGAGAATTTTATGACTGAACCTATCCGCGCTCTGCCGCTCGACATGATTGAGGCGCATGTATCGCCCACGCCGAACAAGCGCATATTGACCAGCTATGCCAGTTGGTGGGAAGAAAAGGGGCGCGCCATCTCAGAAGCGATCGACCGCGCGGGAACGCCCAAACTGCGTCTGTTCGACCGGTTCGGCAACCGCGTCGATGAACTTTTGTATCCGCCGGAATACTGGGAGATGCTGAGCGAAGGATACCGGGCCGGCGTTGTGTGGCGCGGGCTGGAAGAGGAATCGCTCCTCACGCCCTACCTGCTCGGCTATATTACCTCTTTTTATGATCCCGGCCTGTACTGCCCGTACGTCGTTTCACTCTCAACCGCGGTCCCGCTCGCCAAGTACGGCGCGCACCAGGCAGAACAGTTTCTTCCACCGCTCTTGCAAAAAGATGGAGCCCCATGGCAAGGCGCCACCTGGATGACCGAAGCGCGCGGTGGGTCAGACCTGGGCGCCGCGGTCGAAACGGCGGCGCGCGATTGCGGCGACTTTTGGGAACTGACCGGCGACAAGTATTTTTGCAGCAATGTCGGGGCGGAGGTGGCCGTCGTCGCCGCGCGCCCGGAAAAGGGCCCCGAGGGACTTCGCGGGCTGGAGCTGTTTGTCGTCCCGCGCACGCGGGAGGATGGCCGGCTGAACTATACCGTACGCCGGCTCAAGGACAAACTGGGGACGCGCTCTGTACCGACCGGCGAGGTCGAGCTGCGTAACAGCGTCGGGTATTTGCTCGGCAAACGCGGGATGGGAGTTTACCTGATTCTCGAAACACTCAACCTGTCGCGCGTAGGCAACAGCATGGGGAGTGTCGCGCTCGCCCAGCGCGCCCTGGCCGAGGCGTGGTACTTTGCGCAAGAGCGCGTCGCCTTTGGTGGCCCCATCGCACAACATCCACTGCTCGCACGCCAGTTTCAAGAGAGACTGCAAACCCTCAATGCCGCCTGGGCGCTCGCCTGGGAAGCGGTCATGCTCTTGCAATCCGTCTGGCGCGAAACCCCGCCCTACAATGACCGCTATCACCTCTTTCGCCTGGTCGCGCACCTGGCTAAATACTGGACCGCCGAGGTCGCAGTGCAATTCTGCAAGTGGGCCGTCGAAGTGCATGGCGGAGCAGGGATCTTGATGGACCTGCCCATCGAGCGCCTCTTACGCGAGGCGATGATTCTCCCGATCTGGGAGGGGACGCCGCACCGCCAGATTCTCGACGGGATGGAAGTCATGGAGCGCAAGCACGCCCATCGCCTGCTGTGGGCTTACCTGGCCGAGCGCGGCATCACAACCGACAAGATCAAACCGGTACAGGAAGAGGTCGAAAGCTGGCTCACGCAGCCGAAACCGGAGCGGGAGGCGGGGGCCGAAGGGCCATTCCGGCATCTGGCAGAATCAGTCGCAAACTTGCTTGCAAGTCACTCAACAGAAAGGAACCCTTCATGATTGATGCTTTGCTCGTCGGGGCCGAAGAACTCGAGAACCTGGGGACGCGATACCTGGCCGCAGCACTACGGCAGGCCGGGTATACGGCGGAGTTGGCAGCGTTCAGCACGGCGGATGAGATGGAAGAGGTCGTCGCACAGGCAGAGACGCTCCAACCGCGTGTCGTCGGGCTGTCCATTATCTTTCAATATCGCGCCCCCGAGTTTCTCGCGCTCGCGGCTGAACTGCGCCGGGTCTTGCCCGAGTGCCATATCACGGTTGGCGGACATTTCGCGACCTTTACTGCAGCGGAGCTCTTGCGCGATGCGCCGGCCCTTGACACGGTCGTGCGCGGCGAAGGAGAGTATACGCTGCTCGAGCTTGTGGACAAGCTGGACCGGCGCGAGGCATGGGACACGATCCTGGGGCTTTCGTTCCGCCGCGACGGGCGCGTCGTCGAGAACCCCGCACGGCCGCTCACCACTGACCTCGACACACTGCCCGTGGCCGCACGCGACACCGCGCCACAGCAGTATCTCGGCATCGGCCTCGCGCCTATCGTCGGCAGCCGGGGCTGTTACCGCGACTGCGCGTTTTGCAGCATCCGCGCCTTTTATGGCTCAAGCAAAGGACGACTTCAACGCTTTCGCAGTGTGCCGAATCTGATGGACGAAATGGAGACGCTCTATCACAACGAGGTTCGTTTTTTCATCTTTAACGACGACGAGTGGTTTCCCCCTGGCCCTTCACGCTTCCGGCGGCTGGACGAGATGGAGCGCGAGATGCAGCGGCGCAACCTGGACGCCATCATGAGCATCAAGTGCCGCGCGGACGACGTGGACGAGGCCCTCTTTAACCGGCTGCGCGATATCGGCGTCGTGCGCTCGTACGTCGGCATCGAATCCGGCTCGGACCACAGTCTGCAGACCATGAACAAAAAGACGACGGTGGCTCAAAATCGCAAGGCCCTCGACGTGCTGCACAAGATTGGGATGCTCGCCGATTTCGGCCTCATCTTTTTCGACCCCGACAGCACAATCGCGGACGTGCAGGCCAACCTCGCCTTTTTCCACGAAATGGCTGGCGCGGGCGAGGCGCCCCTGAGCTTTGGCCGCATGGAGGTGTACGCCGGCACGCCCATCCTGAAGCGGCTGCTGGCAGAGGGGCGGCTGACCGGCAACTATATGGCGTGGAACTATACCATCGCCGAGCCGCGCGTTGAGCTTCTCTTTCGGATGATGGTCGCCGCGATGCGTAACCGGAATTTTGCGAACAGCGGCATGGGCAAGCAGGCGTCGATTGCGTATTACGAACTGACGATGTACGAGTACCGGCTCGGCGCGCGGGCCCACCGCGCGCTGCGCGACCAGCTCCAGTCCTTTGTCGCGCGGCTCAACAATCACTCGCTGTCGATTCTGGAAGAGATGCTGGCGTTTACGCTGCAAGAGAATATCTATGACGCGAATCGCGTCAACGACCAGGTAAGCCGGTGGGCGACCGCCATCAATCGCTACGACCTGCAAGCCCGCCAGGAGCTGGATGCCTGGCGCATGCAAATGGAACAGGATACGCTCGTACAAGCATGATGGACAACCGCCGACCGCCTTACTTGATTATCCACAGGACGGCCATTGAGCCGCGTCCTACTTGATTCCGTCTTACTTGATTATGCCTTGCTCGATTGGACTCCCCACCCCGGAGGTCAACCATGATTCCGTGGAATAAATTACCTCGTCAACTGCAAAAATACATTCTGGTTACCGTTATTTTGTCGAGCGCCGCGACGACGACGGCGGGCTGTGTGCCGATTGTGTGCGACCCGGTGCCGCCGCCCACGACGGCGCGGCCGCCCTCGCCCGACTTTACGCCGATCATTTGCGATCCGATGCCCCCGCCGGTCGCAACACGTCCACCGTCGCCGACCTCGACGATTGTCCTCTCTGACCCAAGTCCGACGCCTCCGACGGCGAGCCCGACGGCGACGCGTTCGCCTTCGCCCGACTTTACGCCCATCATCTGCGACCCAATGCCGCCGCCCACCGCGGTGCGTTCAGCCACCCCCCCCTTTACGCCGATCATTTGTGACCCGATGCCGCCGCCCACCGCGGTCCACGCGGCGCAACGCTTCGAGCCGCGCCAACTCGTCAGCACAGTCGATACCTCGCAAACCGGCGCTCTCGTGCAGGGGCAGGTACTGGACGCACAGGGCAAACCGATTGCCGGCATCCAGATCACAGCAGTCCTCGGACAGCAGCATTTCTATGCGCGGACCGATGCACAAGGACGCTATACGCTCCAGTTGCAGCAATATGGCGACTATACCGCCTATGTGGGCGACGACCAGCAGGATGCCATTCATCTCTTTATCAAGCAGTACGACAAAGACACGCTGGACTGGATGATGGTCCAGCAGACATCCCAACTGCCGCTACCACTGGCCGAGATTCGGCTCGTCGAGATTACACCGTTAAGCGAACGAACATTCGGCGTCGATACTCCCTGGCCCGGAGCGCGCCTCCGCTGGAGCGTCTCGGGTGGGGAGCTAAGCGAAACAGAGGATACAGTCACCTGGCACCCTCCGGCGGCCGCAGGGCACTACCTGCTCCAAGTCATTGCAGATTGGGGATCGCAAGGGCTCGCCGTAAGCGCGACGACGTTGATCGTCGAGGATGATGGAAACATCTCGAAGGCCTGATGCGGAGGCAGGCGGCTCACCAAGACGTCTCCACACCGACGTACTGCTGGTCGAGGACCTTGGTCAACAGCGATTGACCGCACGGCTGTGTCAGGCTATTCTCCAACGCGAGAATATCTCGGCCCATCTGGTCGATTTCCGATCGGCCGGAGATATTCCCACGATTGTCGAACTCGCGCGACAGATGAAACCGCGGCTCGTCGTCTGCTCGCTCCTGTTTGCCATTCGATTGGAAGAGCACCTGACGCTGATCACCGCGTTACGTGAGGCAGAACGCGGCGCACACCTGACCATCACCGGGCACCTGGTCGGGCTTGCCCCACACCTGTTTCTCAACCGATGTGTGGCGCTGGATTCGGCGCTGTGCGGAGAAGCCGAGGCAAGCATCGTAGAGCTTGCCCGGAGCGTTGACGGTGGAGCAACTCCGGTCGCCATTCCCGGAGTGCTGACACGCGCCGGAGCGGAGGCGGCGTGTCCCGTGGGAATCCACGAACTCGACGCGCTCCCCTTCCCTGCTTATGCTGAAGGCATCCCGTTCCGGCGCGTGAGATATAAACCGGACGAAGGAACGGGCTTGAGAGAATATGGTTTTGCAACCATCGAAGCCAGCCGGGGCTGCGATCATGCCTGCTCTTTTTGCGGGGCATCGGCCTTTTTCCGCCGCGCACGGTTAGGCTATCGCCGCAAGAGTGTGACGCGCCTGGTCGACGAGATCGAATCGCTATACCAGCGCGGCGCACGACTGTTCCTCCTCGACGACGAACAATTCCTTTTGCCAAGACGAATGGCGCCCGCACGTCAGGAATATGTGGATGCACTGGAACGCGAACTGGAACGGCGGAAACTAAAGATCGCGTTTACCCTCAAGAGCCGCGCCGACGAAGTGGAGCCGGCACTCTTTCGCCAACTAGCCGCCATGGGACTGATTCGTGTCTATGTGGGAATCGAGTCCGGCGCGCCCGCCTCGCTCGCCTGTTTCGCGAAACGGACGACGCCGGAGCAGAACCTCGACGCGTTGCGCACACTGGCCGCGCTCGGCATCGTGGCTGATTTCCACACACTGATCATACATCCATGGAGCGCACTTGAAACGATTGCGGATGATCTCGCGTTCCTGGAACACGCCTTCCCCTTGCTGTCCACCCTGCTCTCTTTCCAGGAAATCGCCGTCTATGCCGGCACACCCATGGCCGCCCGGCTTGGCGCACGCGATTCTATCGTCACGAGGTACAAGTTGGCAGATCCGCGCGTACAACTGCTGCGGCAGGTGAATCAGCTCGTTTTTGGACCGGGGAGCCGGCATATGCGTCTCTATCACGCGCTCACCGAAGCATGGTTTGACTACCTTGTCACGCGGCGGTTTGCGGGGAACGACCGGGGCTATGCGGCATCGCTACAAACCATTGCCGTCCAGGCCAATCAGGCTGCGCTGGCGGCCTGGCAAGAAATGCTGGCATTTGCCATGGTGGAGGATCTGGGGGACGTACCGGCTGTTCATGCGCGCGCCGGCGGCTGGGCTTGGCAGATGAATCAGACTGACGAAGTCCTTTTGGAACAACTGAGCAAGCTGTAACGTCAACATTTAGGATAATACCACTCCCCTGTTTTTCTTATTGTTCTGACCCTGCCAACCGATTTTGATTGACCGGACCAGGACAGACATTGATTCACTTTGGAGGACCAAGATGTCTTTCAGGAGCCTTTTCCACTTGAGCCTCGGGGTTGTCCTGCTTGTTCTGGTCGCCGCGCTTGCCCCCACCGCCGGCGCCAGCGCCCCGGCAACCCCCGGCGCCGTCGCCTGGACGGGTGAGTATTACAACAACACTAACCTCTCAGGCGCGCCCGCGCTCGTTCGGGACGATCCAACCCTCAACTTTTACTGGCCTGCGAACACTTCGCCCGCGCCGGGCTGGATCAACACCAGCAACTACGCGGTCCGGTGGACTCGGTCCGTCTATTTCGGCACGACCGGAAACTGGACATTCAGCACTGTGAACGACGACGGCATGCGCGTCTGGGTCGACGACCAGATCACCATGGATGCATGGTACGACCAGGGGCCAACCGCCCACGCGGGCACGATCTATCTCACTGCCGGGTGGCACATTGTGCGCGTCGAATACTATAACCGCGCCAACGGCGGCACAGCAACCGTGACTTATGCGATCCAGGGCAACTATCCGAACTGGAAGGGGGAGTATTACAGCAACCAGGCCCTCTCCGGCTCGCCGGCCCTGACCCGCAACGACGCGGCGATCAACTTTAGCTGGGGCACGGGGTCGCCCGATCCGAGCCTCCCCATTGACCACTTTTCGGTCCGCTGGACCCAAACGGTATATGCCGCTGCCGGGACCTACCGGCTGACGGCAACCACGGACGACGGTATGCGTGTCTGGGTAGATGGGACGGTCATGATCAATGCCTGGTACGATCAACCCCCCACGACTTATACACGCGACGTCGCGCTCGCGGCGGGGAATCACAATGTCAAGGTCGAGTACTATGAGAGTGGCGGCGGCGCCACCGCACAGTTCTCGTACGCGCCGGTCAGCAACCCAACCGGCATCTGGCACGGCCAGTACTTTTCCAATCGGTATCTGAGCGGCTCGCCTGCCTTGATACGCGATGATGCCGCGATCAACTTTAACTGGGGCGCCGGTTCGCCGGCAGCCGGGTTCCCTTCCGATAACTTTTCGATCAAATGGGATGCGACCCTCAACCTGCCTTCGAACGGCAACTATACGGTGACTGCGACTTCAGACGACGGCGTGCGTGTCTGGGTCGATGGAAACCTGCTGATCGACGGCTGGTGGGACCACGCGCCGACGACCTTTAACGTGACGCCGTATCTCGGCGCAGGGGCGCACAACGTTCACGTCGAGTATTATGAGGCCACCGGCGGCGCACAAGTCCAGGTGCAAATCGCTGCGGTGAATACCCCGCCTGCGGGGGGCGATGTGATTGTGGACGATTTGGGTGCGGGTTGGCAAGCGGGCGGCTGCGCGAGCTGCTGGCGCGGGTCCGCTTCCGGGTATGGCAACCACTCGTTCTGGACCTGGAACAATACCTATACATTGCCCGGCTATAACTGGGCGCGGTGGTATCCGAATTTGTCCCACGCAGGCGCCTATGAGGTTTTTGCGTATATTCCAGGGGGGCTGGGCAACACGGCCGGCGCGCGCTACTGGATCAAGCACGCCGGGTCCTATAACCTGGCGCTGCGCAACCAGGGCCTGTATGCCAACCAGTGGGTTTCGCTCGGCACGTACTATTTCGCCGATACATCGGACGAAAATGTATCGCTAACTGACATCACCTACGAATGTTATCTCTGCCGCACCATCGTTTTTGATGCGATGAAATTCAGCCCGCGATAAAAGTATCGCTCGTCCCCCGCAAACTGGGCGCCGCGTGATGATGGCGCGGCGCCCAGTTTATCACGCCCATGCATCGCCTTTTTCATTCCCGACGCATTCTCATTGCATGTCTCCTGCTGGCCGGCTGCACCGCCAACAGTATCCAGACCAAGCCCCCGCTGGTCACGAGTACCCCACAAATAATGCTTGACCACGATGAGGCCATTCGCCGCGCCCGCGATGCGGCTCCGCAATCGTCCCCGGAAATCGGCATCCAGGAGGCGCGGGTCGACACGATCACGGCCGAGTTGATTACCCTGGCTGAAGCCGACCGTCGGTTTGGGGAGAACCGGGGGCCGAACGGGTATGCGCCCGGTCAAACGCCCCAATCTTTGGTGTGGTGGGTTGCCGTGCGCGGCTATTTCAAGTACGAGGGCATGGCCGCGGCAGGTGATGCTCAGGCGCCAGTCTATGAAGCGAACCAGCGTATTTTCACCTATGATGCAACCACCGGCGAGGAGATCCAATCGAGCATCGGACCGGATCGGCTTGCCTCGCCCTCACTACCTCCCCTATTACCAACACCGGCCGCCCCATCGGCCGGCGCCGGTCTCACCGTGGAAGAGTATCCCATTGTCTCTAGTCAAGTCGATACGCCGGATCACCTGGAATACAATCAGCTCATCCCCACCGAGGTGCGGCAGCGCCACATACGTGATCGGAACCTTCCACCGGATGCGCGGGTTGAATCGACCAACATAGTACTGGCAAAATACGGCTATCTCCTTCAACATGACCCGCCGCGCTCATCTTATGTATACCTCCTCTACAAAGACGACCGGCTCATCCTCGACGAGATCACAGGGTTCCGCCCAATCAGCGAGAATGCAAACCGGGATGATTTTGCGCTCTATCTCTATTCGGACAAGAACGGTGACCAACTGCTGCGTAAGAACGGAATGCAAGAATGGAAACCCGAGAATCCGTCCACAACCCTACCAGTCCTGTTCGGCAACGACCTGATCGCTGCGACCTGGCAGGATAGCCTGTTTCCACCTTACGGGTGGGTTGTCGTCAAGCGGGGTGACCAAACGCTCTATTCCATCCCCAGCCAGTTTGAGGCAGAGAATCCTATCCATGGGCTCTGGGCATGGGAGGGACACTGGGTACTTGAAGTGGATGGCAAACTGATTATCGAGGGCGAGAATCAAAACGAGGTGCTGGGAAACGATGAAATATTCGAGTGGCATCTCATCCACAGCAAGCCATTCTATTTCTTGAAAAAGGGGGGCAACATCCGCATCTCGTATGCGGGCGAAACCCTCCCCTACCAGTATGACGAGGTCATTCACTATCGCTGCTGCGAGCCCGCCGCGTTCAATCCCGGCGCGACGGAGAACATGATCTGGTTTCACGCGCACAAGGGCACGATGTGGTATTACGTGGAAGCGGGCGTGTACGAATAGAGACTGATTGTGAATAGGCTAACGCCCTCTGCAAATAATGTCACCGGGGAGTACGCCATGTCTCGCATAAGCCGACTGACGAATCGCTTCATTGTACTAGTACTCGCAGCATTCGTCGCCGCATGCAGCACACCCACCCTACCACCGGCAACAGACCAGACAGCGACGCCCGATTCAATGACTTTGACGGTGACCGGAGAGATTCAGGAAATCAATGCGAGCCGCAGCGTCATCATACTCAAGCAAACGCTGGAAGGAATCGACTCGATCTTGCCGACCGAAAAGACAGCGATCACCGGCGCCGACAACCAACCGCTGTCCCTGGCACAGCTCGGCCCTGGCATGACCGTCGAAGCGACCGGGACGACGAATGGCGCGGGCGCAATCAATGCCGTGCGCATTCGCGTCACCCGGATGGCCCCCATCGCCCGATAGAGAGTGAGCAAATAACAGATTGGATAATTTGCCCTTTGAGCTATCGATGTTAGAATCAGCCTATGACCTTGCAACTCGACTGTAACCACAGCACGCATCGAGGGTACAAAAAGTGACCAGGAAAATACTTGTTCTTGCAGCAAACCCAAAGAATACAGAACCTCTGCGTTTGGATAAAGAGGTGCGTGAAATTGAAAATGGGTTACAGAGAGCGCAGAAACGAGGTGATTTTGACCTGCAACAACGATGGGCCTTACGCCCCGCAGACATGCGGAGAGCGATGCTAGACTATAGACCCAACATTGTACATTTCTGTGGACACGGAGCAAGTGAGTCAGGGATCATACTTGAGGATCATATTGGAAATGCCCAACCAGTCGCGTCTCAAGCGCTAGCCGGCTTTTTCAAACTTTTTTCAGAAAGCATCGAGTGTGTTGTTTTGAATGCGTGCTACTCGGAAACTCAAGCTCGCGCCATTGCAAAACACATCCAATATGTTATTGGAATGAGCAAGGAATTCGGAGATGAGGCTGCTATTGAATTTGCGGTTGCTTTCTATGACGCATTGGGCGCTGGAGAATCTATCGAGTTTGCCTATGAACTCGCTCGTAATGCAATTGCTTGGGGAGACGAATCCGAACAGCTAACACCTATCCTCATCAAAAGGGAAGAAGAAGCACCAGCCAATCAAGAAACAGCCACGCTGCCTACCGTCCCTCGCCCCACGAATCTGAGCTTTGAGGAAGCGGAAATATCGCAAGGAAATATGCCACGCGGATGGTTCAATAGCTGGGGATATGTCGACCGGGTATCAATTCTTTATGACATTCAGGCGGTTCCGCGCCCAAGTGGAACTGGTACCTGCCTGCTTTTGCAAAAGATGAAATCCAGTGAAGACGAATTCGGTTCTGTCATGCAGCGTTGTCCGGTAGGCTCCCTTGTCGGGAAAATGATCCGGCTCGAAGCTGAAGTCATGACCAAGAATGTACAGGAATGGGCTGGTTTGTGGTTACGTGCTGATGAAGCAAATGGAATGATGGTATATTTCGACAATATGAGTGATCGGCCCATCCATGGTACGACATCTTGGCAAAAGTATGAAATCATAGCCACATTACCCCCCGAAAGCATCTGGCTAAATTATGGGATCGTTCTTGCAGGATCAGGAACCATGTGGGCGGATAACTTTAAAGTGATGGCCTGGAGTGAAAAAGGCTACTGGGTCGATGTATAGTCACCGATCTATTCAAAACAATTGATTATCGACACAGATATACTTCTCTCTTCCCTTCTTTTTTAAATCATGCCGCCCAGCACGAACGGGCGGATTTTTGTTGAAAAGTGTGGGCCAAGGTACACTTGGAATAGCGTTGACACCAGTTTTTGACTCATTTTTGACCGACCCCAGCTATAGTCATACCTGTGCAAACAGTTCGTGCGCTTGAACTACCTGCAACCAGTATCCGGATCTTGCGATGGCGCATCCCCGCCCTCGTCGCCGTGCTCGCGCTCGTCGCGCTCCACGAGTTATTCCTGTCCCTGGTCATTCCACGGGTCTCGCCGGACTGGCGGTTGCCGGTTGAGGTGACCGTGTATGGCCTGACCGGCATCGTTGCCGCCTGGTTAGGTCTGACGGTGCTGGCGCGCGTCCTGGCGCGTCGGGAAAAAGCCGAGGCGGACATGCAGAACGCTTTCAAAGAGCTGGAATTCAACCACCAGCGGCTCCTCGCCCTGCATGATCTTGGAGAAAACCTGGCCGAGGTGGACGACGAGCAGTCGGTCCTCGAACTTGCCGCGCAGGCGCCGGGCAAACTGGTTGGTGCGCAAGCCTCGACAGTGGTTACCATCGACCGGGAGCGGGATCGGCTCAAGCTCGACATGGCGTGGGGGTTATCAGACCCTTACTTGCGCGCTTTGCGGGCACAGATGGACGCGGGGGTTCCAGCAGGACGCTGCGCCAGTTGCAGCACACTCCGAACCGAGACAAACAGCGACTGTCCAATGTTCGCCGGGTTGCACGAGCAGGCTAAACAGGAAGGGATCGGCTCACTCATCTGCCTCCCGATCAATCACGAACGAATTCGGGTGGGATTCATCGCCGCCTACTTTCCCTCCGCTTTTGGCCCCCCCGAGGATCACATTCGCCTTTTGAATATCCTGGGTGGGGCGATTGCGGGAGCGCTGCATAGCCTGCGCATCCGGGCGCACCAGGTGGATACACTGCACGCGCTTGACCGCGCATCACAGACCCCCGAAGCATTGAACGATCTTGCCGCGCAGATGCTCGAAATTACGGCCGAAGGTTGGCAAGCATCGTCGGCCGGGCTATTTTTGTATGACGCCGCGAGCCAGTTGTGGACGTGCCACGCACAGCGCGGGCTGGGGCAGGCTTTGACCAATCCACGCTTCACGGTCGCACTCGAGCTGGCGCGCAAAGCCCAGGCGGTTCGCCAACCGGTCATTTTCCCGGCGCTGGAACCGGGGCGGCATGATCTTGTCTCGGCGGCCGCGGCCCCGCTTGAAACGGATGGGAAACCATTCGGCGCGATCGTGCTCGCCAGTCAGCACCCGCGGGCCTTTATCGAAACACATACCGAACTTCTGGGGACAATGGCGCACCAGATTGCACTCGCCATTCACAATGTGCAGCTCTATGCGCAGATCAATCAGTTGGCTGTTTATCAGGAGCGCTACCGGATCTCGCGTGAGATTCACGACGGATTGGCCCAGACGCTGGGGTATCTGGGATTACAGGCCGAGCGGCTGGAAAATCTTCTCGTCCAGGGGCGGGTAGAAGCGGCCGGATCCGAACTGGTCGAGATGCGCCAGACCATTCGCGCAGCGTACGTCGATGTCCGCGAAGCCATCGACGGATTGCGGCTGAGCGTGCGGGAGCCGGGTGAGATTGCCCCGCAGTTAAAGGATTATGTGGGCGAGTTCGCGCGTCAGTCGGGCCTCGTCGTCCAATTTACGGCCGAACCTGAGAACTTGAGCGTCGATTCGACGGTGGGAACACAGCTCTTGCGCATTGCCCAGGAGGCGCTGACCAACGTTCGCAAACATGCAAGCGCGCGGCGCGTCGAGGTCCACATCGCCGAGGCGCACGGTGAACTGGAGCTGACCATTACGGATGATGGGCGAGGCTTCCCTGATGCGACGGAACGAGGACACAGCCATCACCGCTATGGACTGACGACCATGCGCGAGCGCGCCGAGAGCCTGAACGGCCGGCTGGCAGTCGCCACCGGCCCTGGTCAGGGGACGCGCATCGCGGTGACCATTCCGACCACACCGGTCAAATAGTACGGTTGGCGAAAGATGATTCGAATTCTGGTTACCGACGACCACCAACTATTCCGTGAGGGAATCAAGCGGATTCTGAGCGAGACTCCCGATATGGAGGTCCTCGCCACACTCGGCAGCGGCGAGGAAGCAGTGCGCTGCGTCCCTGAGTTGAGACCCGATGTCATCTTGATGGATGTGAATATGCCCGGCATAGGTGGACTGGAAGCAACCAGACAAATTCATGCCCGCTTTCCCGAAACCAAGATCATTATGCTCACGGTCTCGGAAAAGGAATCGGACCTGTTCGGCGCGATTCGGGCAGGGGCACGCGGGTTTCTGCTCAAGAACGTCACCATGGATGCGCTGGTCGAGGCCATCCAGCGCGTAGATGCCGGCGAGGCGATGCTCGCGCCTTCCATGGCAATCAAGTTGCTCGACGAATTTGCGGCTACTTCCCCGCCGGCAAATACGACGGAGAGCGCGCAAGAAACATTGACTGATCGCGAGCGTGAGGTACTGCAGCACGTCGCTCGCGGGCTTTCGAACAAAGAGATTGGGGTCCTGCTCTCGCTCTCGCCACACACCATCAAGGCGCACCTCCGCACCATCCTCGACAAGCTCCACCTCCGGGGACGCGCCGAGGCGGCGGCCTGGGCCGAGCGGCATGGACTCAATCCCAGCGATTCACTCGCGTAGGGCGCCCCGTCCGCAAAGCGACCACACAGATCGTCCGGCGGATGGATTAATCCATTTGTCTATGGTTTTTGTATCCATTCGGGTGATGTCTGCATGCGCGGTCAAGTCTAGACTGTAGCCGGTAATAAGTTACAGAGTTTTGATTAATTAATGTCCGCGCTTGTGCCGCCACGGCAGGTCAGAACCAAAGATGCATGCCCAGAGACGCTTTTGCGAGCGGCGCGTGCGTGCCAGTCCAGCCATCACGTATCCTT
>JBAVQS010000140.1:0-47127 GCA_049694275.1 Anaerolineae bacterium
TTGCGGGCAGCGCGTCGGCGCGGGGGTGGGCGCGGGCGTATAGGTGTTGGTCGGGCCAGGAATGCGCGTGGGCGCACGCGTGGCGGGAATCCGGGTGGGGACGGGCGTGTCACTCGGCGCCGGCGTATCCGTCGGTTCATCCGTCGGGCTCGGCTCGGGCGTATCGGAGGGCGCGGGGGAGACGGTGGGCGCCTCGGTCTCGGTCGCATCTTGCAGCGCGAGCTCGGTCGGCGTCGCTTTTGCCGACGATTTCTTGACGGTCGGTTGGGCCGCGCCCGCGGCCCGGGGTGCTGTAGCGGTCGCACCGGCGCGCCGCGTCGTAATCGCATCGGCAGCGCGGCAGCCGAGGATGACGGCGAGGGCCAGGAAAGAGAGTAAGAACACGTGTAAGCGACGCGACATGTGCATGATCGATTATCTGCCGTCCATTAGTGATAGCGTTTGACCTGAAAGCGATAGAGCCGCACCGGCTCGTCGGGGCCGATCCAGGCTTTCTGGCGCGCAATCGCCACCTGCTGCTCGGCCGTTTTCACCTGCTCCAGCGCGGGGAGCAGGAGCCCGCGCCGGTTATCACGCCGGGCGACGACGATGACCCCGTACACCTCGGGGTCGAGGTTGGCCATGGAGGGAACCTCTTCCGGCTCGCCGAGCACATCGACCGAAATATCGAGCTGGCCCAGTTCGCTGTTTCGGACCGGTTCAAAGCGCGGGTCGCGCGTGGCGGATGCGATCGCATTCTCGATTACCTCTTCCGCCACATTGTTCTGCTGCGGGAGAAAGGTGCCGATACAGCCGCGCAGCTCGCCCGCCTCGTGCAGCGAAACAAAGGCGCCCGCGTGCTCGCGCATTTCGGGCGTCAGCGCACCCTCCGCCGGAGGGGAGAGACGGCGTCCCTCGCGCACGTAGGCTTCAATCGCCTGGTGGGCCAGTTGGACCAGGGGGTGAACGGCTTTGTTCATATCAAAACCCCAATCTCTTTTATTTGATAGAATTATACGCTTGCCTCTCGTTTTTGCAATGTCACTGGTGTGAGCGTGGGGTGCGTGATTGACGCTATCGTCAACCGCGTCTAGAATATCAGGACACGAGGAGGTCTCTGCATGAGCGCAGCAACCGATCTGGACGAGCAAGTGACGAACGACCTGGCGCTGGAACTGGCGCCGGGCGTGACGCTTGAATTCGTGCGTGTGGCAGCGGGCGAATTCTTGATGGGGAGCAGCGGCGCCGACAAGAGCGCCCGCGCCAATGAAAAGCCGCAGCACATGGTCTATCTGGACGAATATTTCATCGGCAAGTACCCGGTGACCGTTGTCCAGTTTGCCGCGTTTGTCCAGGCGACCGGATACGAGCCGATGCCGGAAAAGCACGGGGACTGGCAGTCCCCAGGCGGGCCGGAGAGCGAGACCCGGGGAAATCATCCCGCGACGTTCGTGAACTGGGAGGACGCCGTGGCGTTTTGCGAATGGGCGAGCCGGGTGACCGGGCGCACGGTGCGGCTGCCGACCGAAGCGGAGTGGGAAAAAGCCGCGCGGGGGACGGATGGGCGCCTCTATCCCTGGGGCAATACTTTTGACTCAGACCTGCTCAACAGACGCCCCGCATTCAAAGGGGACAGCATGCCGGTCGGGAGTCATCCGGGCGGCGCGAGTCCGTATGGCGCGCTGGACATGCTTGGGAATGTCTCCGAGTGGTGCGCGGATCGGTATGCGGCGGATTATTACAAGAATTCGCCGTTGCAGAATCCGACGGGACCCGACGTGGCTCATGAGGACGCGGAGCACCAGCGCGTGGTGCGCGGCGGCTCCTTTGACATCATTCAGGGCTATGCCCGTTGTGCGTACCGGGACAACTATTTCCCGTACCTCCGGGACGATTTTCAGGGGTTTCGCGTGGCCGTGTCTCTTGCTCCAAATACTCTTGGTTGAATCTGTGCTTGTGCGGGATGCGGGCAAGCTCGCCGAAGAGGTCATCCTGCATCTCACATGTCTCATGGGCGCGAATAAAGAAATGAACCTTTCCTCGAAACAAAAGCTGTGGCTTGCCCTCGTTATACTGGGGTTACTACTCTGCGGGGTGCTTGGTGGGCTGGGGATTGGCAGCGCGCCGGAAGAAAACGGTTTCTCGCTTGGCGCGCCGCCGCAACCGGCCGCTAAAATCGCCGCCGCAGATACCGGTTATATTGTCGTTCAGACCGGCGCAGGAACGTATTATCGCTGCGCGGATTTTTCGGCGCCCGCGGCGTGTTGGGTTCCTGACAGCGCGCCGGCCCAGGCATCTGCTCAGTCGTCCGATGCCCCGCAGGTGGACGATGCACGTTTTGCGCCGCCGCCCGGGAAAATACGCGAGCATTGGACCACCACCTTTTTTGACAGCATCGGGGGATTTATTACCGAGACGCGCTATGCATTGTTAGAAGATGGAACAGTCTGGGTCTGGCCCTATCACGTCCACATGGTTCTGAATTTCCCCAAGAGTGTTGATCAATTCATAGGCGCGGGTACTGGTCTGTGCTGCGCCGGCTTGCTTGCTGTTCTTGCCAGTCTGCTGTTGGTGTTAGTGTTTCGGCGCAAAACTACACCGCCGCCACAGACCGCGCAAAGCAAATCCTGATGGCGCGCGACATCATCGACATGATGAGCAAGATTGATTTGAGAACGAAAAAGCGGAACGGGGTACCCCGTTCCGCTTTTTCAATTACCGCTCTTTCATGCCTGGCTAGTTGCGAATGAAGAGGACCGTGGCGACAATGCACACTTGCGGGTCGCCGGACGGTTTGGTGGTGATGACCATCGCGGGACTGAACGGCGATTGCTGATGTCCGCTGCTGTCGACAACCCAGGCATAATAGGAGCCTGCGTTTCCGCCACGCGCGGTGGACATGGTCTTTTCGGCGACGCCATTGTCACCGGTCACCTCATCCGGATCGATCGGCGCCCCGCCCGGCGCATAAGAAAAGCGAACTTTGATGCCTGCGATCCCACTGTCTGTGCTAAGCGTTGTGAGCACGGCGCCCCGGAGGCGCGTGTTCCCCGAGTTTTCACATTTGACCCCATTTTGGATGTTGCAGATGTCGGGGTCGGTTGTGCTGCAGGGCGGATAGGCAACCCAGCGGTAGGCATACGGCGATGTGGTCGGCCCGGCGGTGGGCGGAATGTCGGTCGGCTGCGGGATCGCCGTCGGCGGTTTGGGCTTGGCCGTCGCTCTGACCGTCGGCTTGGCGGTCGGCGGGACTTGCGTATCAGTCGGCGCCGGCGTGTCCGTCGCTTGTGGCGTATCGGTCGGAACCGGCGTATCGGTTTCTACGGGGAGCGGGGTAAAGGTCGGACGGGGGCGGCGGGTAGCCGTCGCCGTCGGTTCGTTCTGGGCAAGCAAGCGTCCTTGCCCATTACAAGCCGTCACGATCCAAAGTATACTAGCGGCGAGCGCTAGCAAGAGGGCCCAGCGTTTAGCGTTCATTCGTTTGAAACTCCTTGATTTTTTAGGCGACGACGGTGGCGCATGTCCTTTTGGATATCACTCACGATAACCGGACTGGGAGGAGAGGGCGCGGAGCGTGCCATCACGCTGAACGGCGGATGACCAGGGTGAATTACAGCCTCGGGTGCGGGGCAGATTATAGCATAAACGGGGAAAATGCCAAAAGACGGGGGTGGTTCGGAATGGCGCGCTATGGCGCCATTCCGAACGAGAGCAAGCTAGAGGAGAAACGCGCTCTGCTCTACGGCCTTGCGGTTCTCTTGCGCAATCTCGGCGCGCTGCCCGGCGCTGATCGCCTCTTCGAGCGCCGCCAGCGGGATGAACGCTGTGTCTCGCAGGATCGCCGCAAGGAGGGTCATGGCAAGCGCCTTGCGATTGATCTTGTTCGCATCCCCTTTGAATACGATTTTGCGGGCGCGCGTCTGGACCAGCGGCGCCAGTTCGGGCGTCACATACACGCGGTCCGTCTCCTCCATCGCGGCCAGCATGTCCTTGACCTGCCCCAGCCCTTCCGGCGTGATGACGGCGAGGATATCGGGCCGGTTGATGCCGGTATAGTAAATCTCCTCCGGCGAGACGATCACTTCCGAGACCGAATGCCCGCTCATCACCGTCGTCGGATAATCGTCGCGCTGCGTACACCACAGCCCGCAGTACATGGCCGCGCGGGCGAGCGTCGTCGCCGTCGACTTCACCTTGCCGCCGGCCGCTCCCGCCAGCACGATCCGCGTCGGCGCGTGCACGTTGGATTCGTACTGCTTGGGGATGCCCTTGCCGGGGAACGGTTTCTGCCCCTTCAGGTGTGCGTACTGTGCGCGGTAGGCGACGGATAGCTCGGCATAGTCCTTGTCCTGCAGCAAGCCGGTCTGCATGTCGAGCGCGCCGATGAGCCCCATCATCTCTTTTTTGCCAAAGTCATTGTTGGGCACGTAATAGGCGGTGCAGAGCTCCCAGATGTCGAGGAGCGCAAAGCCGGGGTGCAGAATCGCATCCGCGATCCGGTCGGCGAGATCCTTGTCGAACGAGGTCCCGCGATAGACATAGCTCGCTCCGTTGACCGCGACCGTCGCGCAAATGTCCAGCGGCCGTTCCAGGTTCCCGCCGCGCGTCGTCGCGGTTAATGCACCGTGCGGCGTCGTCACCGAGTGCTCGCCCCCGGTCATGCCGAAATTGAAATTGTTAAACACCAGCACCTTGACGCCGATGTTCCGCCGCGCTGCATTGATGAGGTGATGCCCGCCGATGCCGCAGCCGCCGTCCCCCATCAGGTTGATGACCGTCAGCTCCGGGTTCGCCAGCTTGATGCCGGTTGCATAGGCGACGCTCCGCCCGTGCAGGCCGTGAAAGGTGTGCGCGTCGAAATACTGGTCGGACATGCCGACGCAGCCGATATCAGTGACGAGCACCACCTTGTTCCGGTCGAGCTGGAGCTTGACCAGCGCCGCGTTCAGGTGGTCGAGGATCGAGCCGTGCCCGCAGCCGGGGCAGAACGGGTACTTTGGCATGGCCGGGTTGCGGTACGTTTCGATTTTGTGATCATACAATTGAATATCCATTATATCGCCTCGATAATCTGCTCAGGGGTAATCAGTTCGCCGTCGACGCGGTTGAGGCCCACCACACGGGGCCGCGGGTCGAGCTGCGCCGCCAGCCGCTCGATCTCGATCCGGTACTGCCCGTGATTCAGCTCAGGGACCACGACGCGGGAATGTTCCGACAGCGCCTGGCAGAGCGCCCGCTCGGGGACCGGCCAGAGGGAATGGACAGTCAGTTGTGAGATCGGCTTGCCCTGCTCTCGCGCCCGGCGTACCCCTTCCTGCATCGAGCGCGCGGTGACGCCGAACGCGATCATCAACGTGTCCGCGCCCTCCTGTGGGTCGTATTGCACATATTCCAGCTCGGCGCGGTGCGCCTCGATCTTGTCATACAGATGCCGGTTGAGCTGCTCGACCTTGTCCGTCTTTTTGGTCAGCATCCCGCGCTCGTCATGGGTCGAGGTTGTCATTCGCATTAAATGGTCGGGGTCGCCGAGGGGGACAAAATCGGGCACGTCCGCCGAGCCCTGGACCCGGTAGGGCAGGTAATCGTCTCTCGGCGTGGCGAGGGCGCGGCGCTCGACCGGCAGCGGTTTGAACGCGTCCGTTTCCACCGTCGCCTGGGTAATCACCATCTCCTTGTCGGTCGCCAGGAATACGGGGGTGCGGAATCGCTCGGCCAGGTTGAACGCGAGCATGGTAAGGGTATAGCATTCGGCCATGTTCGTCGGACAGAGAGCGATGATCGGATACCCGCCGGAGGTGCCCCAGCGGAGAAATTGGACATCCCCCTGTGAGACGGTGGTCGCGCCGCCGGTGGCTGGGCCGAGGCGCATTACGTCGACAATCAGCAAGGGGACCTCGCCCATGATGGCGAGGCCGATGTTTTCAGAATAAAGGCTGAGGCCGGGCCCCGAGCTCGCGGTCATGGCCCTGGCGCCGGTCATGGCCGCGCCAATCGCCATGGATATGCTCGCGATCTCGTCTTCGGCCTGAATCCCCACGCCGCCGACCCTGGGCAGCTCTCTGAGCATGTGCAGGAGGATCGGAGTGGCGGGGGTGATCGGATAACCGGCAAAGAAATTACAGCCCGCGGCGATCGCGCCCCGCGAGATGGCTTCTGCGCCGTCTAGAAACTCATGCATACGGTCACTCCTTTGTGCTTGGTGCACCTACATTATACGCAATTTCTCTCGGTTCCCGCCAATTTCGTAGGGACAGGTTTCAAACCTGCTCCTACGAACTGTCCTTACGAAATGACACAATCATCGGCATACTGCCCCCAATCGAACCAATGCGGAGGGCGCTTGCGCCGCCACGGGGATTTGCAGATAATGGGAGAAGGGTCAATCAAAAAACAATTCAGGAGCAAATGGATGGATAGCAACGCATTGTGGTGGAAGAAGGGTATCGTTTATCAAATCTACCCGCGCAGCTTTCAGGATAGCAATGGCGATGGCGTCGGCGACCTGCCCGGCATCACCCAGCGCCTCGATTACTTGCAGACGCTCGGCATCGACGCCATCTGGCTCTCGCCCATCTATCCTTCCCCGATGGCGGATTTTGGGTACGATGTTTCGGATTATATTGGCATCCATCCCCTTTTTGGCACGATGGCAGATTTCGACCATCTTTTGGCAGAGACGCACCGCCGGGGGCTCAAGCTCATGCTCGACCTCGTTCCGAACCATACCTCGGATGAGCACCCCTGGTTCCGCGCAAGCGCATCCTCCCGCTCCAATCCGAGGCGGGACTGGTACATCTGGCGCGATGCGGCGCCCGGCGGCGGCCCGCCCAACAACTGGCTCTCGCATTTTGGCGGACCGGCGTGGACGTATGATGACCGCACGGGACAGTATTACCTGCATCAGTTTTTGAAGGAGCAGCCCGAGCTCAACTATCGCAACCCGGCGGTGCTGGAGGCGATGTCGAACGTCATGCGTTTCTGGCTGGATAAGGGGGTGGATGGATTCCGCGTCGACGTCATTTACCTGCTCGCCAAGGATGAGCTCTTTCGCGACAATCCGCCAAACCCCACCTTTCAGCCGGGGATGCCGCCGTTCGCATCGTTGCAGAGCGCTTTTACCAGTGATCTGGCCCAGGTACACTCGTATATCCAGGCGATGCGCAAGGTGATGGACGAATACGACGAGCGCGTGCTGGTCGGCGAGATCTATCTCCCCTACGATCGGCTCGTTACCTATTATGGCGTGAACCTCGACGAGTGTCACCTGCCATTCAATTTTAGGCTGATCAATACGCCGTGGCAGGTGGAGCAGGTGCGCCAGACGGTCGAGGATTACGAAAATCTACTCCCGCCGGGGGCTTGGCCGAACTGGGTACTAGGGAATCACGACCAGCCGCGTATCGCTACACGCGTGGGGCGTCACCAGGCTCGCGTCGCCCAGATGCTTTTGCTCACCCTGCGCGGTACGCCGACCTGTTATTACGGCGATGAGCTGGCGCTCGAGAATGTCTTTGTCCCGCGCGACCGGTGGCAGGATCCGGCGGGGATCAACCAGCCGGACGTTGCGGATGCCAGCCGCGATCCCGAGCGGACGCCGATGCAGTGGACCCCTGACCTGAACGCCGGCTTTAGCGCGCCCGAAGCGAGGCTGTGGCTTCCCATCGCCCATGATTACAAGGTCTATAACGTCGAGGTGGAATCCGCCGATTCCACCTCGATGCTGATGCTCTACCGGCGCATAACGGCCCTGCGCCGTGCGCTGCCGGCGCTCTCGCTCGGCAGTTACCGGACGGCTCACGCCCCTTCGCCAATGGTGTTTGCATACCTGCGCGAGGAGGACGGGATGCGGCTGCTGGTCGCGCTCAATTTCGGTTCCGCGCTGCAGACGATCAACTGGACGGCGCTCGCGCCGGAGGGGCGCGTGCTGCTCTCGACCGAATTGGACCGCGAAGGGATCGAGCCGTTGAGCGAGTTCAAGTTGCGCGCCAACGAAGGCGTTATCGTCCAGGTGTAAAAATGGAGAATGTGGTATTTGATAGAGGAACTGTGGTTGAAGATCAAAGGATTGAGCTGCGCGGGTTGAACTTTCATTACCGGGATTGGGGTGGGCAGGGGACGCCCATGGTCTTGTTGCATGGTCTTGCTTCGACCGCGCATATCTATGACCTGGTCGCACCATTACTGGCGGAGCATTTCCGCGTGGCGGCGCTGGACCAGCGCGGGCATGGCGAATCGGATAAACCAGAGACCGGGTATGGGTTTGGCGAGATCGGCGCCGACCTGCTCGCGTTTCTCGACGCGATGCAGTTCGCGCGGCCTGTCCTCGTTGGGCATTCGTGGGGCGGGAATGGGGTGCTCCAGTTTGCCGCCGCGCATCCCGACCGGGCAGGCGCGCTTGTGATGATCGACGGTGGGTTTATCGACATGCAATCCAACCCGGAGATGACCTGGGAGCGCACGCGTGAGCAGCTTGCGCCGCCGCAACTGGCGGGGATGAATGTGGAGGAGTTCCGCAATCGCATTAAAAAGTGGACCGGGCGAATGTGGTCGGCGGAGGTGGAACAGGTGGTGCTGGCAAATTTCGAGATCCTGCCGGACCAGACCATTCGCCCGCGTCTCTCTTTCGACCGGCATATGCAAATCCTGCGTGCGTTATGGGAACAGCGTCCGCCGGAACTCTATCCCGAAATCCGGTGTCCCGTTTTGCTCCTGCCTGCCGAGACGGAGCCCACGAGCGAGGGGGAGCAGCGCTTCGTTGCGCGCAAACGGGTCAATGTCCAGCGCGCGGAGGAGGCGCTCGCACAGAGCAAGACCGTATGGTTTCAGAATACGGTCCACGATGTGCCGGTGCAGCGGCCGCTCGAACTGGCGGAAGCCATCACCCTGTTTGTGCGTGAGGAGGTAAAATGAAGTTTCACAACGCGCCCGACAGTCGGCTCGAAGGCGCACTGCTCGCGCTCGCGTGCGGGGATGCGCTCGGCGCGCCGGCCGAGTTCCAGTCACAGGCGGAGGTCAAACGGCGGTGGGGTACCTTGCAAGACATGGTTGGCGGCGGACTCTGGGCGCCGGGTGAATGGACCGACGACACGGGGATGACCCTGGCGGTGGCGGAGGGCATTCTGGAAAACCCGGACGATCCGGTGGATGCAATTGGGCGGCGGTTTATCGAGTGGCGCAAAACGGCGAAGGATGTGGGAACGACAATCGGCGCGGCGCTCAATGCCTATCATGGCAACTGGGCTGAGGCGTCGCGGAATACGCCTCAGGCCCGAGCTGGCATGGCCGCCGGGAATGGCGCTCTTATGCGAACGCTACCGGTTGCGCTGGCCTATGCCGACCCGGATAAGATGTTACGGGTGAGCGCCCAGGTATCGGCGATGACGCACTGGGACCCGCAAGCCGAGATGTGCTGCGCGATCTATTGCTGGTGGATACAGGAATTGCTCGACGGTGCAGCGATGAGCAAGGCATGGCAAGCGGCTATCGAAATGGGAAAAAAGCTGGCAAGGGCAGGCAATCTTGTTCCTGGCACGCCGGGAACGCAGCCCCTGCCCAAAAATTTTTGGACCCGACTGGAAGCGGTCGAGTCGAAAGTGTATACGGACCTTCAACCGAGCGGGTACGCGGGCTATGTTGTCGATTGCCTGGAGGCCGCCGCCTGGGCCTGCCTGAAATGTAATTCGCTTGAAGAGGCGCTCATCAAGCTCGTCAACCTGGCGGGTGAGGCGGATACAATGGCCGCGGTTGCCGGGGGTGCGGTCGGCGCGTGTTGGGGCGCGGCGGCGATTCCTGCTCGCTGGCTGGACAAGCTGATGGCGCAGCCGCGAATCCCGGAGACCGCGATGCGGTTGGGGCATGTGCGGTCGCATCTCGTGACCTACAGCCAGTTCGGACTCCCGGCATTTAATGCAGACTGGGTGGACGAGCGGGTGATGGCCGGTCGCAATCCGCTGACCGCGCGAGATGTCGATTTTCTCGCAGATCAGGGAATTACGCACGTCCTTGATTTGCGCGAGCCATCTGAGTGGTCGAGCCCGCGCTCCGGGCAACAGGCGCTGGACGAAATCGAGCGGAGAAAAATACCCCGCGCGAATATCCGGATTGCGGACGCGAGCGGGCCGGGACGTGGAGCGCTTGACGCGGCATACGACTGGATGAAACAGGCGCTGGCCGATCCGCAGGCGCGGGTTTACGTGCATTGCCGGGCAGGGATCGAACGGACAGCGGTGGTGTTGGTCGCATTTTATGCGCGTGCGCATCGCGTGAGTTATCGACAGGCGCTGGCCGAGCTCCGGGGAAAGCGCCCGGCCCTTACGCCGCTGCAGAGCCAGGAGCGAGCGGTCAAGGCGTGGCTGGGAGAGGTATAGCACAAATATTCTAGATTGTGCTATACTGGTTTTCGATGCAAGACAATTTCCCAGTCAAGGCAAAAAGGCGCACCGGCAGCCGCAAGCCAGCCAGGGCCAAAACCGGCGCAAAGCGAACCTCAGCAGCCCGCCGGCGGTCGTCGGCCAGCGCCGATGATTTCTCCCCTCTCCCGTTGGACGGAGGTGAGGGGGAAGGCGGAGGGGCGGGTGTTCCCCTCGTCATCGTCGAATCCCCCGCCAAGGCCAAGACGATCGGTCGCTTTTTGGGGCGCGGGTATCGCGTGCGCGCCTCGGTGGGACATATTCGTGACCTACCCGAGCGCCAGATGGGGGTCGATATTGAGCAGGGTTTCAAGCCGCATTACGTGATTACTCCCAAGAAAAGGGATGTGGTCCAGGAGCTCAAGGCATTGGCCCACGCGGCCTCGGCGATCTATCTGGCGACCGATCCGGACCGCGAGGGGGAGGCGATCTCGTGGCATCTCGTGCAAGCGCTGGACAAGGATATTCGCGGCAAGCCGGTCCACCGGGTCGAGTTTCACGAGATTACACAAGACGCCATCCGCCATGCGTTTGCCCAGCCGCGTATTCTGGATATGGACCTGGTGAACGCGCAGCAGGCGCGGCGTGTGCTCGACCGGATCGTCGGCTATACCATCAGCCCGCTGCTGCGAAAAAAAATGACGAAAAAGGGGCTGAGCGCGGGACGCGTGCAATCGGTTGCCGTGCGGCTGGTGGTCGAGCGTGAACGCGAGATTCAAAACTTTACGCCGGTCGAGTACTGGTCGATTGAGGCGGAACTGGCGAAACAGGCTGCCGCCCCGGAACCTGCAGTCGGGGTTCGTCTCCAGTCGCAGGTTGCAGGCCCCACGCCGCAGGTGACAGCGCCCAATTCGGCGGTCGAGTCGTTTCACGCGCGGCTCGTCAAGATTAACGACAAGGATTTCGAGTGTCACAGCGGACTAGAGGCGCACCGGCTCAAGGAGACGCTGGAAAAGTGCGACTATGGTGTGCTGGAGGTGCGGCGGAAGGATATCTTGCGCAACCCCGCCCCGCCATTCATCACCTCGACCTTGCAGCAGGCGGCGTCGCGCAAGCTGGGGTTTAACGCCAAGCGGACGATGGCCGCGGCGCAGCAGTTGTACGAGGGGTTGCCCATCGGGGCCGAGGGGAATGTCGGGCTGATTACGTACATGCGCACGGACTCGACCCACGTCGCCGAGAGCGCCCAAAAAGAGGCCGGGGCTTTTATCCAGCAGACCTATGGCGAGAGCTATCTGCCGAAAACGCCGCGCCTCTATTCCAAAAAAGTGGCGGGCGCGCAAGAGGCGCACGAGGCGATCCGGCCGACCCAAACCTTTCGCGAACCGCAGGCAATCCGGGCGTATTTGAATGCCGACCAGTACCGGCTGTACGAGCTCATCTGGAAGCGATTTGTGGCCTCGCAGATGGCGAGCGCCATCTTTGATACGACGGCGGTGGATATTGCCGCCAACCGCCAGCCGGCGGATCACCTCCTCGCGCCCTCAACAGCCAATCTCGAAACGCGACCCTCGCCTGTTCCGGAATTTCTGTTTCGCGCGAACGGGTCGATTCTCAAGTTCCTGGGATTCCTGAAAGTGTATGGGCGGGCGACGGGGGATCAGGATGAGGAGGAAGATGCGGACAAGCGGCTGCCGCCGCTGGTCAAGGACGAGCCGCTCGACCTGCTCGGCATTTTTCCCGAGCAGCATTTTACCGAGCCGCCCCCGCGCTATACGGAGGCGACGTTGATCAAGGCGTTGGAGCAATTCGGCATCGGGCGGCCTTCGACCTACGCGCCCATCCTATCGCATATTCAAGAGCGGGACTATATCGAGCAGATCGAGAATCGCCGGCTCAGGCCGACGGACCTGGGATTTACGGTCAACGATCTACTGGTTGCGCACTTCCCCGAGATTGTGGACGTTGGGTTTACCGCGAAGATGGAGGAACAGCTCGACGCGGTGGCCGAGGGCAAGCAAGAGTGGGTGCAACTGCTTGGCGATTTCTATACGCCTTTCAAGCAGTCGCTGGACCGCGCGGCGAGTGAGATGCCGGCGATGCATCTCGGCGATGAAAAGACCGACATACGCTGTGACAAGTGTGGTTCGCCGATGGTCGTCAAGCATGGCAAGTTCGGCAAGTTCCTGTCGTGTTCGAGATTTCCCAAATGCAAGAATGCCAAATCGCCGACGACCGGCGTGCCATGTCCCGAGTGCAAGCAGGGAGAATTGGCAGAGAAAAAATCACGCCAGGGTAAAACCTTTTATAGCTGCTCGCGTTACCCCGACTGCAAGTTTGCGACGTGGGATCGCCCGGTCCTGGAACCGTGTCCTAAATGCGGCGGGCTGATGGTAGATAAGGGCAAGGGCGGGGTCGCGTGCCTCAAGGGGGATTACCGGCGTACGCAAGAAATTATTCCGAAATTAGCGGAGGTGTAATGTCTAATCGATTAAATCAACTGCGCGAAAAGATGGCCGAGCGAAAACTGGGCGCGGTCATCATCGGTGATCCGCACAATGTGCGGTATCTCTCGGGATTTAGCGAGAGCGAAGCGTTTGACGCGATCCTGCTCATTAGTGCGACCGATGCGCAGATCGTGACCGACTCGCGCTACTGGATCGCGGCCGCGCAGGAGGCGCACGGGTTTGCACTGACCCAGACGCGTCGCGGCACATACGATGCGACGGACGCGCTGCGCGAATTCGCGCAGCAGCACTCGTACAAGACTCTCGGGTTCGAGGCAAATCATGTGCCGGTGGCGCGTTTCAAAGCGTGGCAAAAGGCGGCGCGCAAAGGGGGCGCCCAGCTCAAGGTGACGGAGGGATTGGTTGAAGAGCTGCGCGCCGTCAAAGATGAAGCGGAACTGGCAATCATTCGCCGTGCGGTCGAGCTGACGGACCGGGCGTTTGCGCAATTCTGTGAGCAAGCGCGTCCAGGGATGACCGAAAAGCAGGGGGCATGGGTCATCGAATCCTATATCCGCGAGCACGGCGGTGAAGGACTGGCGTTCGAATCGATCGTCGCGAGTGGACCGAATGCGGCGCTCCCGCACGCGGTCCCGACCGATCGCCTCTTTCAGACCGGCGAGCCGATCACGATCGATATCGGCGCCCGCGTCGACGGATATAATGCGGACCTGACCCGGACCATCTGCCTGGGCGAGCCGAGCGACAAGTTTCGGGAGATTTACGGGATTGTGAGACGGGCCAACGAAGCCGTGGCGAAAAAAGCCAAAGCCGGGATGCGGGGCAAACAGGTGGATGCATTGGCGCGCAAGGTCATTGAAAAGGCCGGTTACGCCGATTATTTCGGCCATGGGCTGGGCCACGGGGTCGGGTTGGCGGTCCACGAAAAACCGGGCGCCAGCACAAAATCCAAGGATGTGCTCCAGCCGAACATGACTCTGACCATCGAGCCGGGGATTTATCTGCCCGAGTGGGGCGGAGTGCGGATTGAAGACCTGGCGCTGATCCAGTCGGATGGAGTCGAGGTGCTGTCGCAGTCCACCAAAGAACCGGTGGTGAGAATATAACCCGCGCCCCTTCCTGTCAACCGGGGAAGGGAAAGCATGATTGGGGAGAGGGCCGCGCGCGGCCCTCTTTTGTTGTTGTATTTTAAGGGAATCTATGATAGAATTTCGATGCGTGCATCTCTCCGCCGGTTTTGAAACATTTCCGTGCAGATGGGACGGGCGTGGCGTTCCCACCGCCATGTCCGGAAAACAAATTCTGCAAATCTCTTGCACTTGACGCCCGATTGGAGGCGCAATGACTAGTCGGTTACCTCTTTCCCGCGGTACGATAATTGCGGCTATAGTGGCTTTTATCGTCGGCGCGATTTTCGGCTTGGTGGTTCTGGGCTGGGCTGTGTTCCCGGTGCAATGGACCGATGCTTCCGCGTCCGACCTGGAGCCGGGCGCCAAAGCGACCTATATCGTCCTGGTCGCCGATTCTTATGGACAGAATAAGGATTTGGCGGCTGCAAAACAGCGTTTGAACGGCATTCCACCCGAGGACGTTGCCAAAGCCGTTGGCGCCGAAGTCCAGATCCGCAACAAGGCCGGTCGGGCGAACGAAGCTGCGGCTCTGACGCAATTCGCGAATGCCTATGGTGTAAATCTGTCTAACCCATCCGCTGTGCCGGCGGCAACGCCGACTCCATCGGGCGGCGGCGCCGGTGGGGGGAGCGTGTTTAACATGCTCATGCCTTATCTGGTGGGCGCGATTGTAATCATCCTTCTCGTGATGATTGGCTTGTTCCTCTTTGGCCGGATGCGGCGCGGAGGCGCCAAGCCGGCGAGTGGCAGCAAGGGCTCCAGCTCGAGCGCTTCGATGGCGCGCTATGATGAGGGCGCGCCCATGGGTGGCGCGGCTGCCGCGGCGGTTGGAGGCGGTGCACCGCGCACGGCGGCGCCCGCGTCGGGGGCTGCGCCCAGAACGGCGGCTGCGCCAAAAGGCGCGGGCGCGCCGGTTGCCAAGAGCCTGGGCACCTTTGCCGCAACCTACAAGTTTGGCGACGACAATTACGATACTGCATTCACGCTCGAAACCGGCAAGGGCGAGTTCCTCGGCGAGTGTGGGATGGGTATTTCCGAGACGATTGGCGAAGGCAAGCCGGACAAGGTGACCGCGTTCGATCTCTGGCTCTTTGACAAGACGGATGTGCGGACCGTGACGCAGATCCTGATGAGCGAACATGCGTTTAACGATCAGGCGCTGCGCGGTCGCCTGGCGCAAAAGGGCGAGCTGACCCTCGCAGAAAAGGGCAAGCACATCCTGTTGGAGACGGCAACGCTGCGGGTCGATGCGACGATCGTCGATCTAGTGTACGCGAGCACGCCCGGCCTTCCGCCCAACAGCCATTTTCAAAAGCTGATCGTGGAAATGGTGCCGGTACAG
This sequence comes from Anaerolineae bacterium, assembly GCA_049694275.1. Lineage (GTDB taxonomy): Bacteria > Chloroflexota > Anaerolineae > UBA4142 > SHND01 > JBAVQS01. The sequence continues at coordinate 15,269 of JBAVQS010000140.1, forward strand.
AAATAGCAAAGCGCATAAAAAATCGGGTGGCGTTAGGCCACCCGATTTTTTATGCGCCCCACCTTCAAACGCTGGGGTTTTTGATCGCTTCCAGCAACGCGGCCTGGACGGTCTGGGGGTCGATGGGATTGACCGGCTGTTCGTTGATGAGGAGGCGGTCGGCGGTGAGGACCACGTCAAAGCCGTGGTCTTTGTTTTTGTACAGCCGGGAGCGGAGCTCCCATTGAATTTTTGAGATGGCAAGGTCCTTGCCGCTCACTAACTTGGGGGCCGGTTTGAAACGGTCCACCTTGGGATGCTTGCCCGCAAAGTTGGCAATGCCAATGCACAAGCGCGGCAGGTCAACCTTTTTCGAGGCGCGGTCGACGGCCTGGATACTGCGATAGAGACAGGTGCTGGGATAGCGGGGATGGCCTTTCAATCCCTCGCGCAGGGCGTCCAGCACATAGTTCTCGATGGGCACACGCGCGAGTATCTCGGCAATCTGTTGATGACTGGCGCGTGTCTGGATAAGCTTGGCCTGCGCCGGGTCCACGGCCTGGGTCTGCCTGTTTTTTTCGTCGCTGACTGCCTCTTGCCGGTTTTCGTGCAGCTTGCCCTGCCATTCCTGGTTCTGGCGCGGCTTACCCGGCCATTTCCAGTTTTTGCGCAGCTTACCCAGCGATTCCTTCATCCTCTTCTCCTAGACGCGCGTGTGGGGGTCAAAGAGCCTGGCGTATTCGTCGAGCGCAAAGCGGTCGGTCATGCCCGCGATATAATCGCAGACGACGCGGGCCGGTTCTTGGTGCTCCATCTTGAGCCGCACATTCTGGGGAAGGATGCGGGGCTCTTTGAGGTATGCCTCAAACAGGGAGCGGATGACCATCTCGGCTTTGCTCGCCATGCGGACGACGCGATAGTTGCGATAGAAATTCTCCATGAGGAAATCCTGGAGCGGGCGCTTGCGCTCTTCCATTTCCCCGGAGAATCCGGCGACCGGGCCGTCGTGCGCGCGAATGGCGGCCACCGAGTCGATCCGGTCCCCGCGCAGGTTAGCGTCGGTGGTTTCGATCAGGTCAGAGACCAATTCATTGACGAGCCAGCGAATAAAACGGTGGCGGATCATTTCGTCAAAGTGCGTCTCGGATTCACCTGCTTCTGCGCACCAATCGCGCCAGAACTGGAGTGTGTTCAGCTCACGCGGGTCGAGGACGCCCGAGCGCAGGCCATCGTCCAGATCGGCTGTGTCGTAGGCAATCTCGTCAGAGGCGCTTCCCAGTTGCGCCTCAAGGGTGGGCATCTCTTCGGAGGGAAATTCGCCGGAGGCGACGACATCATACTCGGTCTCGTGCTTGGCAATGCCCTCGCGCACCTCATACGTCAGGTTCAGCCCGCGGTGTTCGGGAAAGCGCTCTTCGAGTTCGTCGACGACGCGCAGGGATTGCGCCTGGTGGTTGAACCCGCCAAAATCCCGCATCAAGCGGCGCATTTCGTGCTCGCCCGAATGCCCGAAGGGAGTATGCCCAATGTCGTGGACCAGGCAAATGGCTTCGGCCAGGTCCTCGTTCGCGCCGAGCGCGCGCGCCAGGGTGCGCCCGATCTGGGCGACTTCGATACAATGCGTCATCCGCGTGCGGTAATAGTCCCCTTCGGTGATGACAAAGACCTGTGTCTTGTACTCGAGCCGGCGAAAGGCCGTGGTGTGAATAATGCGGTCGCGGTCGCGCTGGAATGCCGTGCGGTAGGGATGCTCATCGTCGGGATAGATGCGGCCGCGCGACTCGCGACTTTTCATCCCATAGGGGGCGAGGTGTTGCGACTCTTCCGCTTCGAGCTTTTCGCGTGTGCCGTACATGTTACGCCTCCTGTCCTGACTGATACGCATGATACAATGCAATTATAACATGATTGACCGGGCGCGAGCGGAATGCTATAATCGCTTTATTCCTCCATTCGCTAGAGGCGTGCCACATCCATGTTTGATTCGCCGGGGTTTGTTCTATTTGTCATCCTCGCCGTTCTCTTTGTCGGTTCCTACGTGATCGGGGCTCAGTATAATGCCCGCCTGGGCGACAAAACTCTGAAATGGCTGCAAAAGGGTTTGCCACAGCTTGGCGAAAAGGCGACGCTCCGCTGGATCGGCTCATCGGTCTTTGAGTTGAAAATTGCCAAGGCGCGGGACCCCTTTCGCTCCGCTGACATCCTCGTCGCGATGCTGCCGCGGGACGCGCCGCTCTTGTGGGGCTGGGGGTATATGCGGGACCGCCGCGATCTCTTGATTGTGCGAGGGCAGCTGCGCCAGGCCCCGCATTTTGACCTCGAAGCGCGCGTACCGCGCATCTGGGCGGGACCCAATAGCCCGCCGAACGCTGCGCTGAAATGGACCGCGGCGCAGGGAGGCGTGGCGAATAACATGCAGGCGGATTATCGCGGAAGGATTTCGCCTTATTCCATCAATCGCTTGATTGTCGCAGCCTCGCTGGATGGTCTGACCCTCGTCCGCCTGGCGATTCATGGCGCCGTCCCCAACCTCGAAGTCTATTTCCTCCTCCCACGATTCGACCAGGTTTCGAGCCAGCGCATGGCGGCGAGCCTGCGCCAACTGGCGGAAGAGGTGCTCAAGGTCGAGTAACTGACCGCCTCCAATCCAGAGATGGGTTTCTGGATGCGGGGTACGGGAGGAAGGCCCGGTCGGCGCCGATGAATACAAACAGGACGAGCCGGTTAACGCGAGTAGAGACCCTGGGGGTCCAATTCCTCACGAATGAGCTGCAATTCCTCGCGGCTGGGCGGCTCGGTGGTCAACAGATCGCCGGCGAGCTTGAGCTTCCATCCGACCTGTGCCTGCACCTGCTCGACGGTCGCGCCTGGATGAAGTGATGCCAGAGCCAATTCCTTGCTTTCGGGGTCGATTCGCAGAATACAATAATCGGTGATGACCGCTTGCGGTCCCTTGCCCGGCACGCGCAGTTTTTCGCGCGTGTCGCCGCCGTCGAGGTACCCGGGGCTCGTAATGAAATCCACCTTTTCAGGAAAGGCGCGCTTGTTCAGCCGGGTGATGACTAGGACTCGGTCGCAAAGGACGGCAATCTCGGCGGCGCCGCCCGAGCCGGGAAGCCTGACCTTGGGCCGGTCATAGTTTCCGACGACGGTCGTGTTGATGTTCCCAAAGCGGTCGATCTGTGCCGCGCCGAGAAATCCGACGTCGATCAGGCCGCGCTGGAGATAGTATTGGAACAACTCGGGCATCCCGCAGACGCTGATCGCGCCCGTGACGAGGGTCGGGTCGCCAATCGAGAGGGGCAGGCGCGCCGGGCGCGCGCCAAAGACGCCAGCCTCATAGACCAATTCGAGGTCGGGCGCATGCAGGCGCTGCGCCAGGTTACAGACAATATTCGGTAAGCCGACGCCAACGAATGCGACATGCGCCCCGCGTAATTCACGCGCGCTTGCGGCGATCATCATTTCATTGGGGGAATAGTCCATAGTTGCTATCTTCCGTCTATTTATATTCTCCGTAATTCACCGGGCCTGCCAACGCCTCGCCGGGCGTGAGCCGGGCCAGTCGCTCGCGCATCTTTTCGACGTATTCAGCGCGGCTGTCGAGACCATAGACCCATTCCTTCAGATAGTCGTCCAGTGAAGCCACCTCGCGCGAGATCGCGTCCCATTCGACATAAAAAGGATTGTCGCGGTCATAATAGCCCTGCGCATAGCTGGGATGCGCGCCAAACGGCTCGACCACGACCGCGTTCACGATCAGGCCGGGAATGGCGGTGCGGTTCGGGTCCGCGCGAATCACACTCTCGTCCACCAGCTCTTCGACCGTCACAATCACGCGCTGGGCGGCAAATGCCGCTTCCTTTTGCACGCCGAGGAGCCCCCAGATCTGGGCATTGCCGTTTCGGTCGGCGCGCTGCGCGTGGATGATGGCGACATCCGGGTTGAGCGGTGGGACGACATAAACCTCGTCGTCGCCGTACGGCGATTTCATCTTTTGAATGAGCGAGTTGGCGCGGGGGAGGTCGCTGCCGCTATAGCTGCGCACGGGATAAAAGGGAAGCCGCGCCGCGCCGGCGATGAACCGTCCGACCATCCCAAAGTGGGAGTACTCTTCGAGCGCGAGCGGTTGCGGCTCGCCGCGCTCGACGGCCCGCCGCATTGCATGGAGCGCGCCAACGCCGGGGTTCCCGGCCCAGCTAAAGACCAGCTTGCTGCATACGCCGGCGGCAATCATCTGATCGTAGAGCAGGTCGGGGGTGAGGCGGCAGAGGGTAAGGTCGCGCTTGCGCTGCCGGATAATCTCGTGTCCCGCGGCAAAGTCAATGAGATGGGTAAAGCCTTCGATTGCGATTGTGTCGCCATCGCGTACCAGTTCGGCGATGGCATCGTGCATCGTGGTCACTTTCATAGGGTTAATGGCTTACGGCGCGAAAACTCGCGGCGCTTTGATCGAATATGCTCTTGTACTTGTCCTGTTGGTCGAGCAGTGTGGCATAGGTGAGCACAAAAGCGTTATCCTGATAGATCATCAGATATTGGGTGATCGCCGAGGTCCCGGTGCTGCCGTCGCTCGCTTGAAAAGAGATGTTGTAGCGAACGCGCTCGGCGGGCAGGTCCCCCAGTGTCAGCCGTTCGTGATCGACGGTACCCTGCTTGCTCGTCAGTTGCTCAATCTGGCTCACGTTGATATTGACGTACGTATCGAGGGATACCTGGTCGACCACCGTCTGGCGCGTAACGGTCAGGTTGGTGGCGAACTTGCTCTGGAGTGAAATGGGGTCAAAATCAAATGCCCATAGTTTGACGCCGCTGGCCATCAACTCCTGGCCGCGTGCGCCCAGCGCGTTTGCCAACTCGGGATTGCTCTGGCGGATGACCTTTAAAGACGCGTCCAATTCTTGCGGGTTGACCGGCAGGCGCTGCCAGCGGGGCGGAATCGCAATTGCGAAATTCTCTTCGGGGACGGTGAGCTCATTCCATCCGCTGGGAATGACCAGGATCACGGCCGAAGGGGATGGGGTCGTGAGGGGGATGACCGTGGTCGGAACCGGCGCAAGGGTATAAACTGCCGGGGTGGGGACGGTGGTGGCTGTGGTCAATCCAGTATCGCCCCACACGAGGCGATAGACGAGCGCGCCGATCGGAAAGAGCGCTGCAATCAGGACGACCAGCCCGAGGCGTTTGACCAGGCTCCACTCGTAGGATGTCATGGAATTTCTGCCTATCCCTTTACGGTTGCTCGCCGGCTTGCAGTTCGCGGATGGCTTTGAGCATGACCGGGAGGAATTTGCGATTGCCTGCTAGGTAGCCGCCGCCGCGCAGCGTGGCGGCGCTCCCGTCCAGATGCGTCACGCGCCCGCCAGCCTCACGCACCAACAAGATTCCCGCGGCGACATCCCAGGGGTTGAGTGACAGGTGGAAATACCCATCCATTCGACCCGCCGCGATATAGCAGAGGGAGAGGGCCGCGCTGCCGCCGATGCGGGCCGTCATGCTCGGCGTGACCAGCCGGGCGAACCAGTTGAGCCCGCGCTCGCGCAAGCCCTGTTCGTGAGACAATTCATAGCCCAGCATGGCATCCTCAAACCGGTGCACCTGGCTGACCCGGATCGGCGTGTCGTTGAGAAAGGCGCCGTGACCGCGCACGGCATGATAGCATTCGTCGCGCAGCGGATCATAAATGACGCCGACCTGGGGCTGGCCGCGCCGAGCCAGGGCCAGGGATACGGCATAGACGGGATAGCCGCGCGAATAATTGGTTGTGCCGTCCAATGGGTCGAGGACCCAGATGTTCTCGGCGCTCTGGACCGAAACTCCGGGGTGCGGGTCCTCTTCGGAGAGGATGGCATGATCCGGGAAGGCCTTTTCCAGCGCGGCGCGAACGGCGCGGTTGGCCGCGAAATCGGCGTCGGTCACAATGTCGCGCAAGCCCTTGATCTTGATTTCGCGCGTCTGGTCGCGTCGTTTGACGAGAATGCGGCCCGCCTGGCGCGCCGCCTTGAGCGCGATCTCGAGGGGCCGGGCGTATTCGGAAGAGGAAAGTGAATGAATCATTGGTTACCTGCCAGAATTGCGTTGGCGTCTGTAGCGGCGTTTTTCAATAGCGATGGAATGTCGGCTTTGGGCTGGAGCGATTGGCGCCACGCGTTTTCCATCAGGCGGTCGATTGCGGCAATGTGTGGATTGGTGGAAAGGGGTACGAAATGCGGCGTGGTATTGCTCAAGCTTTTTTGAATCTGGAGCACGAGTGAGGCGTTGGCCGGGTCCTGCGCCAGGATTGTGAGCGCCGAAGCGCGCAGGGGAATGGACTGGGTGGTGCGCGCCCACCGCGCCGTCTGGGACGAAGCGGTGAGCCACCGGATCAGGAACCAGGCGCGGCGCTCGCGATCCGGTGTGGTTTGGCAGAGCGCGAGGTCGGACCCGGTGAATAGGATATAGGAATCTTGTGGATCGGCCTGGGGCAAGTTGCTGACGCCGATTGTAAAGTTCTTATTCGCCCCGGTCCGGGCTGCCAGCAGCTCGGGGAAGGCGGACATCCAATCCATGTAAAAGGCGGCGTTCCCTGTCGCAAAATCCTGTATGGCATCGGCGCGTGTGTCCTCGAGCTGAGCCGCGCCCGCACTCTGCAACTGCGCGGCCAGCGTCAGGGCGGCCAGCCCGCCGCGTTCGCCCAGTAGGGCATGCCGCTCCGGCATGTCGATCGGCGCGCTGCCCTGGCTGACCAACATTCCCGTCAAGACATCGGAATCAATGTTCATTGCCCAACCGAACTGGTTGTCTTTAGTCAGCTTGCCGGCAGCGTCGGCGAAATCGGCCCAGGTCGCCGGAGGGGCGAAAGAACCGGCTTGGAGGAGGTCGGCATTGTAGAACAAGACCATGCCGTTGAGGTCAAAAGGAAAAGCATAGGACTGGTTGTCGAACTCGACGAACGATCCCTCGTCCATGATTCCCGGTAACAGGTCCGCTTGATCGTCGGCGCTGAGCCCGAGCGAAGGGTCTGCCCGCAGGTCGTCGAGTGGGACGAGTCCTTCCTGGCGCACAAATTGTGGTATAGTTTGGCGAGGAACAAGGATCACATCTGGCGGCTGATCCATTGCGATTGCCGCGACCAGCTTTTTGGTCATTTCCCCCTCGTCTCCAACATAGACCGGAGTGACTGTCAGGTCCGGATATGCCTTGTGAAAGTCCAGCGCCAGCGCCTCCAGCGTTTGACGCGCCGCGCCGGTCTCACTATGCCAGAGAGTCAAGGTGATCGGGCCGGGAGGCGGCATGCCGCTCTGCGATTGGGGTGGGGCCGGTAATGGCGGGGCCGCCCGGCAACTTGCCAGGGCAATGAGCGAAAAACTGAAAATAAGGAGAACCCAGGGTGGAGCAATTTTGCGTATGGACATGGACAGTCGAATTATAGAATAAAAGCCCCCCCTGTCAATAACAAGAAAAACCAGAGTAGCCCGGCCTTGTTTACCGGGTTGGAGACCGGATTGCCGGACCCAACCCTCGATTTTCTAATCCAAATCTCATTTCGAATTAAGACCGCCCTCAATTGCGCTTGCTAAGATAACACGCGAAGATAAAGTAGTATGGATTCCGCGCAGTGCGCGAGTCTCGTTCGAAAAATTCGAATACAGAGGGTTACAATGAATCGACGAAATCTCATTATTACGGTGGTTATTCTTGTCCTTATCGCGGCCGGCGTGGCTGTGTTTTACCAGCAGCAAAACGCCGCCAAGGCGGCAAGCACTCCATCCTTGCAGACCGCCACCGTCACTCGCGGATCGCTGGTGGCGACGGTGACCGGCGCCGGCAATATCTCGGCGCCACAGCAGACGAACCTCAACTTTCAGTTGACGGGCGTGCCGATTATCAAGATGAATGTGCAGGTAGGGGACCTGGTCAAGGCGGGCGATGTGTTAGCCCAGGTGGACGATTCCGATTTGCAGTTTGCGCTGCGAACCGCTCAGTCGAGCCTCGTCAGCGCACAGGCCAGGTTGCAAGCGCTTCAGGTGCCTCCGGCGACGGCAGATGTTGAAGCGGCCAAGCTGCAGGTGGCGAGCGCCCAGGCTGCATACGACGCGGCGGTAACCAAGAATAATCACAATTCCGATCAGCTCATGTCGGCCAAAGCGCAACTCGACAAGGCGGCGGCGACCCTTCAGCAGGCGCAGGCGGCCTATAATGCCATCGCGTGGAAAGATAATGCAGGCAATTCCAGCCAGGCGGCAACCCTGGCCGCGGCGACTGCGGATTATCAATCGGCGCTGGCCACCTATAATCTGACCGTTTCGGGGATCAACGATACGGCGGTCAGATCGGCGGCGCAGCAGGTCGCGTCCGCGCAAGCCAGCCTCGCCAAGCTGAACCAGCCACCGCTCGCCACCGATATTACCCAGGCGCAGGCCAGCATCGACTCGGCGCAGGTGCAGGTTGACCAGGCCAAGCGCAAGCTCGACCAGGCCAAGATCATTGCGTCGTTTGATGGGACCATCGCGGCGGTAAACTTTGTGGTGGGCCAACTGGCGCCGACTAGCGGTTCGACTCCCGTCATCACCTTGGTCAACATGAACAATCTCCAGACCCAGATCACGGTTTCGGAAGTGGATATTCCCAAGGTGCAGGTAGGACAGCCGGTTCAATTGAGCTTTGACGCGCTCGGCGGGCAGAGCTTTCCGGGCAAGATCGTCTCGGTGGCGCCCGTCGGCGTGGTCACGCAGGGCGTCGTCAACTATACGGTCACCGTTTCGTTGACCAAGCCCGATAACCAGATCAAGCCGGGGATGACGGCGACCGCCGCGATCGTGGTCGCACAGCATGATAACGCGCTCATGGTGCCCAATCGCGCCGTCAAAACCCAGGGCAACCAAAAGATTCTCACGATTCTATCGGCCGGGCAGGAAGTTCCGCTCACGGTCCAGACCGGGCTGAGCAACGATCAGGATACGGAAATTACAAGCGCCAGCGCGAATGGACAAGGGATCAACCTCGCGGATGGAGACGTCGTCGTGCTGAACCCGACGACGACAACCACCGGCAACCGTGGGGGTGGTGGGTTCCAGTTCCCCGGCGTGGGTAGGCCGGGAGGCTAGTCGGAGGCCACAAGCCGCAGGTCACAATCGAATTGCGCATACGTGAGCGATGAGCGTTGTGACTTGCAGTCCGGGACATGAAACCTAATTATGGCTGTCATTGAAATTAGAGACATCAAGAAAATATATCGCATGGGGGATGTCGAGGTTGCGGCGCTGCGCGGCGTATCGTTCGACATCGAGAAAGGCGAGATGGTTGCCATCATGGGACCATCCGGCTCGGGCAAGTCGACGTTGATGAATATTGTCGGTTGCCTCGATACTCCGAGCTCCGGTACCTACTGTCTGGATGGGGTGGATGTGAGCAAGCTGAACGACGACAAGCAAGCGGACATTCGCAACAAAAAGATCGGCTTTGTCTTTCAGTCGTTCAATCTGTTGCCCCGCACAACGGCGCTCGATAATGTCGAGCTGCCATTGATTTACGGGCGGGCGCCGAATCGCCGCAAGCGGGCCTTACAAGCGATCGAGATGGTTGGACTCGGCGATCGCGCGCATCATCGCCCGAAGGAACTGTCCGGCGGTCAACAACAGCGCGTCGCCATCGCTCGTTCTCTGGTAAACGACCCCGCGATCATTCTGGCCGATGAGCCGACGGGTAACCTCGACTCGCACTCGGGCGAAGAGATCATGCGGATCTTTCATACCCTGAATAAGGAGCATGGCTTGACGGTCATCCTGGTGACGCACGATCCCGAGATCGGCTCTCATGCTGGGCGGATCATTCATATTCGTGATGGAATGGTGGAGCAGGCGCACGTATGAATATTCTTGAATCTTTTCGAATCGCCATGCGCAGTCTGGGCGCAAACAAACTGCGCGCCGGATTGACGATGCTGGGCATCATCATCGGCGTGGCGGCGGTGATTGCCCTGGTGAGCATCGGGCGCGGCATGTCAGTCGCGGTGACTTCGCAGATTGAGAGCATCGGGACTAACCTTTTGTTTATCACGCCGGGCGCGAGCCAGCAGGCCGGTGTGCGCTCAGCCGAAGGGAGCGCCGGCACCTTGACGCTGGAGGACAGCCAAGCGCTGGCCGGAATTGAAGGAATCGTCGGCGTCGCGCCGGAGGTCGATTCCTTTGGCCAGGCGGTTTACGGCGGCAATAACACCAATGCCCGTGTCATTGGCGTTACGCCGGACTATGCGGATGTCCGCAACTTTCATCCCACCGAAGGGGAATTCATCAACGCCACGAATGTCTCGGCGCGTTCACTCGTCGTTTGCCTGGGGACGCAGGTGGTGGCCCAGCTCTTTGATTCAGGCCAGGACCCGGTGGGGCAAACGGTGCGTATCAATAATGTGCCCTTTCGCGTCCAGTGTGTGATGGAATCCAAGGGGGGCACGGGCTTTTTGAGCCAGGATGGCCAGGTCTTTGTCCCGTTGACGACGGCGCAGACCCGGCTCTCGCGCGGCAACCGTTTTCGCGGCGGGAACAATGTGGACACGATCAACGTGCAGCTCACCGATTCGTCGTTGGGCGCAACGGTTACCGACCAGATCGGCCAGATTTTACGCGAGCGGCATCATGTAACCGTCCAGGATGACTTTACTGTTCGGAGCCAGCAGGATACATTGAATGCGCTGAGCTCGGTCACCGGCGCGATTACCCTCTTTCTCGGCGCGGTGGCGGCGATCTCGTTGATCGTCGGCGGCATCGGGATTATGAATATCATGCTGGTCAGCGTCACCGAACGAACGCGCGAGATTGGCATTCGCAAAGCGGTGGGCGCGCACCGGCAAGATATTCTGGCACAGTTTCTGACGGAAGCGACGGTCCTCAGCGTCGTCGGGGGGTTGCTTGGCGTAGCCCTCGGCGCCGGAGCGGCTAACCTGATGGGCGGCATCAACCTGGGTGGGACGACGATTACACCGACAGTCAGTCCGGATGCGGTATTGTTGGCGGTAGGTTTCTCGGCGGTGATTGGGTTGTTCTTTGGGATTTACCCTGCAGTACGCGCCAGTGGGCTCCACCCCATCGACGCGCTGCGCTATGAATAAAGTTGGATGTGGTTGCCGGCGGATGAGCAACTCGCCGGCAGTGGGATTTACGATTAGGAATTTACGGTATGGAGGTTTCACGAATGACAAATAAGGCAAGATGGTTCGGCCTGGGTATCGGCGTGCTGCTGATTATGGCCGCGTTTGGCCTCGTGGTGTGGCAGGAACAGGGATTGCGCAGCGCGGGTGTGGCGCTGGCCCAGGGCTTGACGGCGACTCCGGCTGCGCCGCAAAAAGCGGCGACCCCGGGCGCGCCGAACAAACAGGCGCAGCAGAGCGCCTATGCCGAAGCGTTCTGGAATGCGCTCGCCAAGCAACTAGGAATTAGCGTCGACGATCTCAAGACCAAGACGATGGCCGCGCAAAAGGATGTCATCGAGCAGATGGTCAAGGATGGCAAGCTCACGCGCGCACAGGCCGACCGGATGGAGCAAAATCTCAACACCAATCAACCGTTGGGTCCGTTCTTTGGGCGAGGAAACGGCCGGTTCCGGGGTAATCCAGGGCAGGCGCCAAACGTCAAGCCGGGGAATGGCCCGAAAGGCAATCCCGGGGGATTTGGTTTTGGACCGTTGTTCGGGATGAATCGTGTGGGCCAGATTGAGGCGGTGGCGCAGGCGCTCAACCTCAAACCGGCGGACCTGCAGTCGCAGCTCAAGAGCGGCAAGACGCTCGCCGACATTGCGACGGCGCAGAATGTGGATCAGGCCAAGGTCAAGCAGGCGATTATCGATTCTACCAAGGCTGAGCTCCAGCGCGAGGTCACGGATGGATTGCTGACGCAGGCTCAGGCGGATAGTATGCTATCCAACCTGACGCCGGACAAGATCGATCTGACGCGTGTTCCCTTTGGTCGCTGGGGCCGATAGATAAAGTAACCGGGCAGGTCGAAAGGCCTGCCCGGGACCTGAGCGAACCATGGACGGGTCACATCGATGGACCCAGCTACGGCATCTCGTGCGTATGTTGGGGCGTGCGCTGGCCGGCGCGGTGGCGCTGGTCGTTGCACTCCTGATCCCGCTGCCGGCGTTTACACCACAGCTGTTCGTGATGGCCTATGTCCCGCTCGTCGTGCTCAGCTTTATCATCTATATCGGAAAATTAATGTTGGATACGTTTTTCTATGATCGTTACGAACGATAACGCGGCGCGCGCCGCTCGTCCTGTAGGGATGAGCTTCGGTGGCTTGCGCGGCGGATGCAAATCCAGGAGGAAAAGATGAAGATCACATATATTATCGTTGCTCTCGTGTTGATTATTATCGCCGGCGCGGGTGGCTTTTACGGCGGGATGGTTTATGCCCAATCGCAAACGCCGGCCGCCGCGGCCAATACATTCCTGCAGCAACGTGCAGCCGGGCAGAACGGTGGGACCGGTCAGCCGGCGGCGCAGTTGGGTCCGTGCGGTTTCCCGCAGCGGCAAGGCGGCGGCAACTTCCAGGGACGCCAGGGCGGTCAGGGGGGACAGGGCACTCCGGGTGCTCAGGGTGGTCAGACCGGTCAGGGGAATAACCCCACGGCTCAGTTTGGCAACTGCGTGGCCCGTGGGCAGATCACGGCAATCGATCAGCAGGCGGGCACCATGGAAGTCACAACGGCGGTCAGCAAGGTCACTGTCAAGCTGGTCACCGGCAAGACGACGATTTCCAAGACCGACATCGGTGTGATATCGGACCTCAAGACGGGGGATCGTGTGACCGTTTTTAGCACTGAAACCGGGGATTCGCCTACCGCAAGTATGATTCAGCTTCAAAATCCGGCTGCACCGGCCGGGCAGTAAAGTGTTGGGTAGACAAGCGCAACATCCATTGCCGGGTCGCAAGAGTTCTATGGCAGCACTCATGTGCACATGGTGATAGACGTTCCTTGCCGAAATCGCCGTGACGATGTTCACCATCGTCACGGCGATTGATAGTCGGATAGTTTTACGGAATTTACGGTTTAATCGTTTTAGCGCGATAATTAGTAAGCTCGTCATCTGACGAGAACAACTTGCCCCCTTCCGGGGCTGATGAGAACCATTCCATGAGGCGGCTATGAAGAAATTCGCTCTAGCAGTATTATTGATTCTTGCGGGGGCTGCCCTGCTGGTGATGCCGGCGCTTGCTGCCGGCGGAACCGGTCCGGGCGATGCCCTCCTTCCGGTGGGCGTCGCACAGACAGTTGCTCCGCACTCGGCGCAGTGGTATTACTTTGATTATGGCGGCAAGTCGACCATTACGGCTTTTCTCGACGACCAGGGCGCGAGCGGCATCCGGCTTGCGATTTATACCCCTGACGAAGTGACCGCGTGGCAGAATGGGAGTTCGCTCACTGCAATCGGGGTGGGCAGCTCGGTTGTCGGACATGACCTCGGCTGGGTTGGAAAATTCCATTCTGGCGGACGTTTCTATGCGGTGGTGTATAACGATGGCGACGCGCCCGTCTCGGTTTCCCTCCGTGTCACCGGGGATAATGTGACGACGAGCGTCGATACCACCGCGGTTCCAACGCCGCTATCCAATCCATTTGCCGTCGTCACTCCGTTAGGTAGTGGGTTTGCCGGCAAGCTTGCCTTTGTCGATCAGGCCGGCGGCAATCTCTATGTGGTCAATGGCGACGGAACCAACCTCCAGCGGGTGAGTTTCGGGATGGACCCGCAATGGAACCACAGCGGCACGCAAATTGCGCTTGCGCGGCAGGGACCGGTCCCAGGCATCTTTACCATCAATGCCGATGGCTCAAACGAGACGCTGGTTTACCAGACCGGCGAAGCGCGCGCTCCGGTTTGGAGCCCCGATAATTCTACGCTCCTGTTCTCTTATCAGGCGGTCTCCAAGCCGGGGAACCAGGTCTGCTTCCGCGGCCAGTGCTTTACTTTCGGTGGGGACGTCTTGTGGCGGCTGGCAACGGCGAGCGCGTCCGGCGGCTCTTTCCAGAATGTCAAAGCGACCGATCACGCCTTTACACCCAGCCTGAATCCGGATGGCAACACCTATATCACGAATGATCTCTCGATTGGGATGATGCAGGGAGCGCTCGACAACAGCTATGACCCATTCCCGATCATTGGCGATTTGCGTGTCACTTCGCCCGGTTACAACCCGCTCAAGTTGATGTCGCCGCAGTATTCGCCGGATGGCAAGCAGATCGTCTATATGGTCTTGCAGCAGCCATCCTGGCAGATTGCCGTGGCCAATGCAGATGGGTCCAATCAGCATCTGCTGACGCAGATGGATCCGCTCGATTTTGTGCATCCGAATAACTTTGCGCCGATCTGGTCGCCTGACGGAACCCATATCCTGTTCCTATCCGACCGGAACGGCCGAATCGAGTTCTTTATGATGAATGCCGATGGGTCAGGCCAGGTACAGGTCCTCAAAAATATCAGCGATCAAATCACTCTCTCTTATGAATACGAGAGCGAGCGCGTGATGAGCTGGACGAAATAGCGCTATCCGGCTAAAATCCGCCACATGACCGATGTGAGAATAGACCGGCAAGCGCGATAATAGATTGAAAGCTCGCGGAGTGCAATGGGGTAATAGTAGTTGCTGAATAGTTAGTTGGTAGAGAGACACGGCAGAGACCCGTGTCTCTCTTGTTTTTGGAAAAGAAAAATGGTTGTCCCAAGCCCGAAATGGCCGGACCGGTTGCAAATGACGATTTGTGACGCACGCGTACCTATGCTATACTTTTTGCCTCCACAGATCCTTTTGGAGGTTTCATGCGATTTTGCCTCACGTTGATTTGCCTGGTTCTTGCGTTTTTGGTGGCCTGTTCCTCCCCTTCACTTCCAACGCCCGCTGCCAGCGCCGTCGCCGTCGCCGTTACCCCGACGTCCAGCCCTACTCAGCCCCCTCCGACGCCGGTTGCGACGCAAACCCCGTTACTGGTTATTAGCCTGATTACGCCGACGTCGGTTCCCACGCAACCCCCGCCGACAGAGACCTTGACGTTTACCGTGCCTCTGGGAACACCCCCTCCCACCTCCTTGCCCGAGTTGGGGACGACGGCGGCCGATGCCGCGCTCGTCAATATTCTCCAGCGTTGCTGGCAGGTGAGTGACCCGCGCCAGTTGAATGGGAACCTGCCGGCGCACCGGGATGCTTTCGAGTGCGCCCGCAGCGCTTTTCTGGATCTGGCGCGAGCTAATCCGCACTATGCGCTTGTGCACCGATTGCTCGCCTGGGGCTATTTCTACAAAGACAACAATACCGCGCAAGCGGCGGCCGAGTACCGCACGGCAGCGGAGATCTATCACTCGGTGGGTGATCCGGCAGGTGAGAGCGAAGCGCGGATGCGGTTGGGGCTCTTGCTAATCGCTTCCAGTCGCTCACAGGGGTGCAGCGAGTTTTCGCTCGCGGCGAATCTTTACCCCGCCAACGATCGCGCGTCTCAATACTATACAGCCTATACCTGTGACAAGGCGACCGCCGGCGCCGGGCCTGGGGGGGGCGGTCCGATCGCGCCGCCGCCGCCGCCCAATATTAGTCTCGACGAGGTGCGCGGTAAGATTCTCTTTAAATCGGACCGTGGTTATGAAGGTTACTATGTGATGAACCCTGACGGCAGCAACGTGAAACCGGCCTCCGCGGCTGTTTACAAGGCGGCTGCCAAATGGGAAGCCTTCTCACCCGATCACCAGCAGGTCGCTGTCGTACGGCTTGATGGTTTTACCAAAAAATTCGGGTATGACAATAATATCTGGGTCACCGATCCGCAAGGGGGCGGCGGGCGGGCGCTGGCCAACCCTGCCGATGATTACGATCCGGTCTGGTCGCCGTTGGGGTTGTTCGATGGGATCAACTGGCTTGCATTCGTCTCTAATCGCGGCGATCTTGCACATGGCGATACTCAGGGCGAAGAGTTGTGGGTGATGCATCCAGATGGAACCAATCCCCTCCGAATCACCTGTCACGGGCCGGACTATTCCAAGCATCCCTCCTGGTCGCCCGATGCAAGACAACTCGTTTTTTACTCTAACCATCCCGGTGGGCGGAGCACCCAGATCTATGTACTCGACATGACCGGCCTGGGGGTCGGAAACGATGCCTGCGCCGTTGGCGAGACGGCCAGGAATCTGAGCAACAACGGCTTTAACGATTCAGATCCGATATGGGTCAAATAGCCGCGGCGCCCACTGACATCCAGCAAAAAGGGGGCGGGGCTAGTGCTCGCCCCCTTTTTGTACTTGTCCTAATCCTGGGACTGGCAGTTGTCTTGCGGATTGTTTTCATGTTCCTCGCCGGTATCAATGCACCCTTGACCGGGGACGAATTAGCCTACCAGCAGATTGCAGTGAATCTCGCGGCGGGACGGGGCTTTGTTCAGAATAACAACCCCTTTTTCCCCGGCCAGCTCCTCTATGCCTGGCAGGCGCCGCTCTATCCGCTCTCGCTGGGTCTCCTCTATCGTGTGTTTGGTCCCCACCTGCTAGTCGCCAAGCTGTTTGGCATTTTGACCGGCGTCGTCGCTGTGTGGGTTGTCTATGATCTGGCCCGGCGTATCTTTCCCGAGCCAGCGGACCGGAGCGCCCTACCCAAAATTCCGCTCCTGGCCGCGTTGATCGTCGCCATCTACCCGGGCCTTTTGACCAATAGCCATCTGTTGCTCACCGAGACGCTGTTCACACTGCTCCTGGTTGTCTCCTTTGATTTTTTTGTCGCAGGCGTCCAGCAGCGCTTTTCTGTGCCGCTCTTGATCGCTTCCGGCGTCGCCTGGGGGCTGGCGACCCTAACGCGTGGAATCACCCTCTATTTTGTGCTCCCCCTCGCGCTCTGGCTGGTCCTGTTTTCACGCCGCGCCGGCGCCCCGGCCATACCGGGCCGCCTGCCGCCTTTTAATTTCCGCGCCGGATTGCGCTCGGTCCTTGCGCTGGCTGTGGCAATGGTCATCGTCATTGCGCCCTGGACCTGGCGCAATTATACGGTGTTTCATCAATTCGTTTCGCTAGAGACCAAGGGGGGAGTCAATTTCTGGTTGGGCAACAGCCCGTACACGCCCGACGATTTTATTCGCAATGTCTGGAAGATCGGAGTCCGCGATCCGATGCTGGCGGCATTACCCTCGGAGGAACTGGCGCGCGATCGCACGGGTTATGCGCTGGGGATTGCCTTTGTCACCCGCGAGCCGCTGCGCTTTCTCTCGCGCATGCCTGTGAAATTTGCCGATTTCTGGGGATTTGAGCGTAGTCTGGTCGACGTCGCCGAGGCCACGCGCGACGGCAAACCGGGCGGCTGGAGCTCACCGGTCAAGATGGCAGCCGATTTTCTCTCAGACGCGGTCTATGTCCTGCTCGTCCTCGCCGCGATCGGCGGGTTTTTCTTTGCGCCTGACGACCGGTGGAAATTGCTCATCGGCGGATTTGTGCTCTATTTCGTCGCCGTTCACATCGTCGTCTTTGGCGATGGTCGTTTTCATTTTCCGCTCGTACCCTTTTTGGCGCTCTATAGCGCGTGGTTGCTCGTGAACGGAATCCGCGGCGCACTCTATACGCGATGGCGGCTCGCCGGCGCGTTATGCCTGGCGCTGATTTTTGTCGTCGTGTGGGCGCATGAGATCCTGGCCGCCGCGCGCATCCTCACCGGATAGCGGAAAGATCACCGCGTTCTATTCCTGAACGGATTGAAAAAAAGGGAAGGGCGCTCGCAAATTTGCGAGCGCCCTTGTTAATCCATTCTGATGCCTATTCGGGCCGCTTGTCTTCAATCGCCTTCCAGAGGTTGGCAGGTATCTTGCGCGCTTTTTTGGGTGCAAGACGCACCCGATAATACGTGACGCCACGCAGATCGATCTCGCGGATGAACCCCTTGCCGATCAGGCTGGATAAGGTGCTGTACGCGTTCTTTTCGTCCTCGCCCATAAAACCAGCCACCCCCGCCACGTCCACTTGCCCCTGCCGCATCATCCAATTGATGAGCCGGCTGAGCGAATCGGGCATGGTCAAGATATCGCTCATGGTTAAACCGGGCGATACCTCACGTGCGCTCATTTCATCCTGTAGGCGACCGAACAATCCCATGCCGATTCCTCCTCCCCAAGAGGGTCAGTGGATGCTTGCGGTGTCCCTTGTGCGGGCGTTGGCGATACATCCATTGACGTATTTACGCAGGCCAGGCAAACTTGTGTCCATCAGTATAGCCCTGTTTTGTTTTTCCGGCTATAGGGCATCTGTCCCGACGGTTGACTATGCCCGGTCATGCTTTTGACAATCCGCGTCCGGTATGTTTTAATCCGCGTATCAGACGCGTCGGGTGGCGCCGACTTGAGATTTTGTTGGCGAACCGCAAATTCTACCCGGTGGTATTATGTAAACCTTCGCGGTGGAGATATTATGGATAACAACGCAAACACAGGCCGTTACCCGTTTCAAGACCCGGCCCTGCCGCTTGAATTACGCATTGCCGATATCCTCTCGCAACTGACCCTTGAGGAAAAGATCGGGCAACTGGTCAATACTGCGCCTGCGGTGGAGCGGCTCGGTATTCCGGCCTATAACTGGTGGAATGAGGGATTGCATGGGGTGGCGCGCGCCGGGGTTGCAACGGTTTTTCCGCAGGCGATTGGGCTTGCCGCGACTTGGGACCCGGACCTGATGCACCGTGTGGCGACGGCGATTTCGGATGAGGCGCGCGCCAAGCATCATGAATTTCTGCGCCAGGGCATCCACCAGATTTATACTGGCCTGACCTACTGGTCTCCGAATATTAATATCGCGCGTGACCCCCGCTGGGGACGTGCCCAGGAGACGTACGGCGAGGACCCTTACCTGACGGCGCGGATGGCCGTCGCCTTTGTTCGCGGTCTGCAAGGGAATGATCCGCGCTACCTCAAGCTCGTCGCTACTCCAAAGCATTTCGCCGTGCACAGTGGGCCGGAGCGCCTCCGTCACGGATTTAACGCGGAGGTTTCGGAAAGGGATTTGCGGGAGACCTACTTGCCGGCCTTTGAGGCGTGCGTCCGAGAGGCGCAGGCCTATTCCATTATGGGCGCTTACAATCGGGTGAATGGCGAGGCGTGCTGCGCCAGCCCCGTGCTGCTCGAAAAAATCCTGCGCGCCGAGTGGGGGTTCGACGGTTACGTCGTATCGGATTGCGGCGCGATTGCCGATATCTTTCGGCGCCATCTCGTCGTTCAAACGGCGGAAGAAGCGGCCGCGCTGGCAGTCAGGACCGGCTGTGATCTCAATTGCTGTGACCGTGGTTGCCCGCAGGATGTAGGCGCTCTATACCGCGCCGTCGAGGCCAGGCTCATTGCGCCAGAGCTGATCGATCGGGCAGTCGCACGCTTGTTTCGCGCACGTTTCCGCCTGGGCATGTTTGATCCACCAGACCAGGTCTCCTATGCGCAAATTCCCTATGAGGTGAACGACTCGCCCGCGCACCGGATGCTGGCGTTGCAGGCCGCGCGTGAATCCATCGTGCTCCTCAAGAATCAGGATGAGTTGCTTCCCTTACCCCGCGACATTGCCTCGATTGCCGTCATTGGTCCGAATGCAGATGACCTGAGCGTGCTGCGGGCGAACTATTTTGGCGGCGCGGTTCGCCCGGTCACGCCGCTCAAGGGAATCCGTCAAACGGTGGCGCACGAGACCCGGGTCTATTATGCCCGCGGGTGTCCCATCGCGCCGGGCGTTCCGCTTCTGGAAACGATCCCTTCAACCTATTTGCGTCCCGCAAATGTCGCCGCCGATATCAACGGCCTTACGGCCGCCTATTATGCGAACGCTAATTTCGAGGGGGTCCCCGATCTCATCCGCATTGAGCCGATCGTGGATCATCGTTGGAAATTCAGATCGCCGTTCGGGGGACAACCGACCGACCCGTTTTCGGTTATCTGGGTCGGGCTGGTCATCCCGCCGGTGACCGGTCTCTATTCGCTCGGCGCCAACGGGTCGAGTGACTTTCGCCTCTGGCTGGATGACCGGGTGATTATTCCTTTCGAATTGAATGACCACGAGCCCTGCACGCGTACAGTGGAGGTCGAGTTGCAAGCCGGCCGCCTGTATGAGATTCAGCTCGAATATCTCAATGCCGGGCGCGATCCGCAGGTCCGTTTGTTGTGGTCCATGCCGGATCAAGACTATATGGCGCAGGCTCTTCAGGTCGCGCAGCAGGCGCAAGCCGTAATTATGGTTCTGGGGTTGAGTCCGGAGGTGGAAGGGGAAGAGATGCGCGTGCAGGTACCGGGGTTTGTGGGGGGCGACCGGATGGACATTGCGCTCCCTTCAATCCAGCAAGAGTTGCTCGCTCAGGTCCACGCGCTGGGCAAGCCGGTCGTGCTCGTCCTCCTGAATGGGAGCGCGCTGGCAATCAACTGGGCGCAGGAGAATGTGCCCGCGATTATTGAGGCCTGGTATCCCGGCCAGGAAGGGGGTACTGCGCTCGCCGAGGTCCTGTTTGGCGACTATAATCCCGCGGGGCGCCTGCCGGTCACCTTTTATCAATCGGTCGATCAGCTTCCCCCCTTTGAGGATTACCGCATGGCGGGGCGCACGTATCGCTATATGACGGACAAGCCGCTTTACCCGTTTGGACATGGACTGAGCTATACAACATTCGAGTATTCCAGCCTGGATATCAGCCCCGCCCGAATCTCGGCGGAGGGCGAGGTGCGCGTGACGGTAGACATCCGAAATATAGGGGACCGCGCGGGGGAGGAAGTGGTGCAACTCTATGTGCGTTATCCAGAGTCGCGAGTGCCGCGGCCGATTGTGGGCCTCAAGGGGTTTCAACGGTTGTCCCTTGCGCCCGGTGAAATGCAACATATCATGCTGACGCTCGCCGCCAAGCAATTGGCTTTTTGGGATAACGGGTTCGTGGTCGAGCCGGGCCGTGTGCAGGTCCTCGTCGGCGCCTCGTCGGCGGATATTCGGCTGACGAGCGAGTTTACCATCGAGCCGGAACCGGTCGCCGAAAAATAGCTTTTGTTTTTACGCCTTGGTTTGTATGTTTTGAGATTTGTCAGTTATACTATACCTGCTTGGCAATCGGGCGATGATTTGTCCAACTCTTTTTTTGGAGGAATGATTCCATGGACGCTTGTACAGAGCCGTGCCTGATCGTCTATGGCCGTCATAGCTGCGGCCGTTCCCACTGGCTCTATCAAGAGCTCGAAAATAATCATATCGATTTTGAATGGCGCGACATTGTCATGGGTGAGCCGCGTTTCAAGGAAGAGCTCAAGGCGCTGGCGCGCGGGAACCTGTCGGTTCCAACCGTGATCTTTCCCGATGGCTCTGTCATGGTCGAGCCTCGTCCCGACCAGGTGCTCAGCCGCCTCCAGGCGAGTCCCAGTTAGACGCCGCGTGCGCAGGGCAGTGGGCCAGGCGCCGCGTCCAGGCTCATCATGCTGCAAACCAGAGCACAGCGAATAGGATCAATTACAGGACTAGGGGAACAGGTTCTCCTATGTGTTAGTCATTGCAAATAAAGCCTTGGCTAGAATCCACAAAAATAAAAGCCCATTGCCACCCAGAAAAACTGCGAGTCCGCCGGCTAGCCATTTCCGATACCCCTGCTGAGAACGTCGCCAGGTGAATACCCCTTGCATCCCTAGTCCGAGGGACACAGCATCTATCACACTGGCGAGTATGGCTACCTCGTCGCCAACCGCACCTTGATCCGGATACCGCATATTGCGCAATAGGATCTGCCCAAAAGCCACAGAAAAGAAAAATAGCCCCACCCACACATTTCCTCCTCCATTCCTCATCCCTCACCGCAGTTTCCCTTGCACCTCCTCGTTCAACATTCCACATCGCCACAAGATCGCAGGTCACAGCCTACAGCCCAAGCGCTTTCCGCCTATGCCAGTATATATCCTTATCCAAGTCAAGCGAAAACACTGGCGGTATAGGAAAAGCCATATCCCATACCCCAACCTCCGACCGATCACCATCAAAATCCGGCTATTGCAAATTCTGTTGAACACGTGCCTGTCATGTTGAGCGGAATGCAAGTGACACACCCGGTGACACTCCCCAATGCTATATTTGGATAAAGACAAAGCGCCATCGCCGACAAGATGATCGGGCGAAAAGGAGGAGGGCCTATCGAAGAAACCATCTGAGACATTCGGCTCCTTGACAAAAATTTTCCTCGCGTATATGCTTCCATTCAAGGTGGCTGTGTTCGCCCGATGTTTGTGACTTATGCGCGGGGCATACTGATCGGTTGCGCCCAGGAGTGTACCGGCGTGAGCTTGCCTGCTCTATTTGAGAATGCCCCAACCCCCGCCGCGTGCCGCGATGAGTGCGGCCTTTTTTGTTCCCTGGGCCCGATTTTTTAGGACGTGCCGTTTCGCGTCCGATTCAATTCCATGGAGGAATCTTTCCAATGCATATCAAGCTTTCGCGGATGGTCGTGATTCCCGCTGTTCTCACGGCTGTAGCGATCCTGCTCGGCGTTGTGTTTCTCACCTCGGCAACAAAGGGACCCGGGGCCGCGACGGCCCAATCGGATCCGAACCAGGTCGCGGCATCTCAATCTCAAGGTATAGATGTTGACCGCGAACAACGCCCCGCCCAGGCGGAGGGTCAGCTCCTACCGCCCAACGAGGCGGCGTTGAACGACCCGATTCTCAAGGCTGCGGCGACTCCGGCTCAGTTGAGCACCGGCGTCATCGTCGGTCGTTCGGCCAAGAATGATGTTTCCCCCGCGCTGCGCGATATTCGAGTCATTCCTCCTCAACCCTATACGACCATCCGGGAAAAGCCGGAACCGGAAGAACCGCACCTTCTCCCCGCGCGTCCACCGGTGACTGATCCAGTGGTTCAGAAGGAATTTGGCCTGCGCCTCCCGGAGCTTGGCCCCACAGTCGGGGTGAATTTTGATGGCGTGAGCAACCTCGACGGCGTTTACCCGCCCGACACGAACGGCGACGTCGGTCCCAATCATTACGTCCAGTGGGTCAATTCACACTTTCAGATTTTCAGCAAGACCGGCGCTTCACTCTACGGCCCGGCCGCCGGCAATACACTCTGGACCGGCTTTGGCGCGCCGTGCGAAACGAGCAATGATGGCGACCCGGTCGCGCTCTATGATCCTATGGCCAATCGCTGGGTGATGAGCCAGTTTACCGCCTCGAGCCCGTATGGTGAGTGCGTCGCGGTCTCAACCACGGGCGACCCTACCGGGACCTGGTATCGGTACTTTTTCCAGTTCAGCACCACTGTATTTTACGATTATCCCAAGCTGGGAATCTGGCCGGATGGTTACTATTTCACCTTCAACCTCTTTAACGGCAATACCTACAACGGTCCGACCGCAGTCGTCGTCAACCGGAGCAATATGCTGACCGGCGCGGCGGCGGCTTTCCAGCAGTTCAACGCCGGTTCGAGCTATGGGACGCTTCTCCCTTCGGATTTGGATGGCGCGACCTTGCCCCCCAGCGGCTCACCGAATTTCATGGTCGAGCTCGGGAGCACTACCCTGGAGATGTGGAAATTCCATGTCAATTGGACCACCCCGGCCAACTCGACCTTTACCGGGCCGACGGAAATGCCGATCGCCGCATATAATGAGCTCTGTCCCAACACCAGCAGCTGCGTCCCACAGCCGAGCACCAGCGTCGGGCTGGATGGATTGGGCGATCGCCTGATGCACCGCCTCGCCTATCGCAATTTCGGCGACCATGAATCGCTCCTCGTGAGCCATTCGGTAAATGCCTCCGCCAGCGGCATGCAGGCCGCGGCGCGCTGGTACGAGATTCGCAGTCCGAACGGGACGCCGGCGATCTATCAGCAGGGGACGTATGCGCCGGATGCCACCAACCGCTGGATGCCGAGCATTGCAATGGACAAGGCCGGCGATATTGCAATGGGTTATAGCGTGTCGAGCGGTAGCACCTATCCGGGCATTCGCTATACGGGACGCCTGGTCGGTGATGCGCTCGGGCAGATGACCCAGGGCGAGACGACGATGATTGCGGGCAGCGGCTCGCAGACCGGCAGCGCCTCGCGCTGGGGCGACTATGCGAGCATGGTCGTCGATCCGAGCGACGACTGCACCTTCTGGTTTACGACAGAGTACATGCCGAGCACGGGCGCGGCGCCGTGGCAGACGCGCATCGGCTCGTTCAAATTCCCATCGTGCAGTAACACTGCGCCGACCAGTACGCCGACAACGGGTCCAACGAATACGCCGACGCGTACGGCGACAACCGGGCTGACCGCCACGGCGACGAGCACGGCGACAACCGGCCCGACGGCTACACCAACGCTCACGGCGACGACCGGGCCGACCACCACCGCGACGAGCACGGCTACAACCGGTCCGACCGTGACGCCGACCAGTACGAACATTCCGCCAACGGCGACGCCCACAGGCAGTGGCGCAAATGCCGTGGTCAACCCTGGTTTTGAGAGCGGCCCTGGCGTGGGCTGGGTCGAGCATTCAAGCGGCGGTTACGAGGTGATCGATACGACCCGCCCGCACACCGGCGCTTACAGCGCCTATGAGTGTGACTATAATAGTTGCAACGAATACATCGAGCAGACCGTCAAAGTCCCGACGAATGGAAAACTCACCTACTGGTGGTACATGACCAGCTCTGAAGGGACGACGACCGCGTACGACTATCTGCGCGTCCGGGTTTATTCGATGACCGGGACTTTGCTGGCGACGCTGCGGACGTGGAGCAACAGGAACGTACGCAACACCTGGTCGCTGGATACCCTGGGCCTGTCCACCTACGCCGGAAAGACGGTGAAACTGCGATTTATCAGTACGACCGATAGCTCGCTGCCGAGCGCATTCTGGATTGACGATGTGACGGTCAAGTGACGATGAGAGCGAAAGAGAACCCGCAAGGTCTTGCAGACCTTGCGGGTTCTTTATTTGCCGTGATATTCTCTGGTGGGTGTGCGCCTTGTGCTCATTCCAGCCGGAGCCGATAGCCGACGCCGAGCTCGGTGACGAGATAGCGGGGACGGGTGGGGTCCGTTTCGAGTTTGTGCCTGAGCTGGAGCATGTGGACGCGCAGCGAGTTGGCCTCGTTCTCGTGCCCCGATCCCCACACTTCAATGAGTAGTTGACGATGAGTCATGACTTTGCCTGCATTGTGGACGAGGGCTGCGAGCAGCTTGTATTCCGTCGGCGTCAGGTGGATCTCCCGCTCGCCCATGTACACCTGTCGTTGCGCCAGGTCCACGCAGAGTTGGTCCACCCTGAATACCGGCTCGCCCGGTTGTTGATTGACGAGGGCATAATGCCGCAGCGCGACTCGAATGCGCGCGAGCAGTTCGTTCACGCCAAAGGGCTTTGTTAAATAGTCGTCGGCCCCGGCGTCGAGCGCGGCGACCTTGTCCTGCTCCTGGCCCCGGGCGGTGAGGATGATAATGGGCAGGTGGGTCCACTCGCGCAGCCGGCGTGTGACCTCCAGCCCGTCGAGGTCAGGCAGGCCCAGGTCGAGAATCACCAAATCCGGCTGCCGCTCAGTCGCCAGGTCGAGCCCGTCGCGCCCGGTTGCCGCCTCGAGGAATTGATAACCGTGTTGCACAAGTGAAGTGCGCAGGAATCGGCGAATGGGCATCTCGTCCTCGATCACCAGGACCACCGGGGCTTGCTCAGGCATGAGCAGTCGTCTCCCCTTCTGCCCGTAGAATCGGATGGCCGTTGAGTGGCACCGTGAAATGAAAAACCGCCCCGCCCTCTGGACGGTTTTCCGCCCAGATTCGTCCGCCATGTGCCTGGATGATTCCCTGGCAAATCGTCAGCCCGAGGCCTACCCCGCCATGCATACTCGTACGGGCGCGATAGAACTTGTCAAAGATGTGGCCCTCTTCACCCGGCGGGAGCCCCGGCCCTCGGTCCGCGACATCGATCTGCACCGCGCTATCGGCGCCGCGGGCCGCCAGCTCGATGAGACTGCCGGGCGGCGCGTAGCGCAGGGCGTTTTCCAGGAGATTGGTCAATACCTGTTCGATCAGAACGCTATCGACCGGGATGAGCGGCAAATCGGCCGGAATCGTGACGCGCACGGAAGGACCATCCGATAGGGATCGTTCCGCGAGCCGAGCCAGCACCGCCTCGACGATCTCTTCCAATGGAACAAGCTCTTTTTTGATCTGAATTGCGCCGGACTCGAGCCGCGTCATGTCGAGCAGGTTGCTAATCAACCGGCCGAGCCGGTTCGCTTCGGAGCGAATGCTGTTGAGGAGTTCGCGTCGGACGCCGTGGTCGAGTGCGGCCTCGCCCTCGAGCAGGCTTTCGGAAGCGCCCGAAATGGTTGCCAGAGGGGTGCGCAGGTCGTGCGAAACCGAGCTGAGGAGCGAATTGCGCAGCCGTTCGGTCTCGATCTGGACGCGCCCGCGTTCCGTTTCCTCGGCAAGCCGGGCGCGCTCGAGCGCTAGCGCCGTCTGGTTTGCAAAGGTCTCGAGCAGGTGCAGTTCGTCAGGGTCTGTCAAGCGGGGGGCGCCGGTCGGATGCACACCCAAAACCCCGATAATGCCGTTCGATGTGACGAGTGGCAGGTAGAGGGATAACGCGCTGGGCAGCGTATCGGTGCCCAGGCCCGCTTTTTGTTGATGCTGGAAAGTCCACTCCATCACCCCCTGCTCGTGCTCATCCGGCATAAAGGTGGACGGCCCGGCGGATACGGGCGCAAGATTTCCGTCCACGCCCGGCAGGAGGATGGCGACGCTGCTGTCAAAAACCTGCGCGATGTGCTTGATGGCGACCTGTACCAGGTTTTCTTGACCGCGTTGTTTGGCAAACTCGCGGCTGAGCGCGTACAGGGCGGCCGTGCGGCGCTCGCGCTGCCGCGCCGCTTCGGCTTGTTCCTGAATGCGAACCGTGAGGGTGCTAATGATGATCGCCACGAGCAGCATCACGACAAAGGTAAAGATGTACTGGGTGTCGGAAACGGCAAAGGTGAGATAAGGAGGAACAAAGAAAAAGTCAAAGGCGAGCACGCTCAGGAACGCGGCCAGGATCGAGGGGCCGCGTCCCTGCCCGGCCGCTACTGCCACCACGCCGAGCAAATAGACCAGGATGAGGTTTTCGAGGTGGAGGTATGGGAACATGAACCGGGCGATGAACGTGCACAGGGACACAATCCCCAGCGCCCAGACATAGCCGCGCCAGTCGGAAGAGCGCCGGTGCGAAAAGAAGGAACGGACCGGGCGCGGTTTGTGTTCGGCCGTCATGACATAGACGTCGATCGGGCCGCTGCCTCGCACGATCCGGTCGACGACCGAGCCCAGGAGCGCCTCGCGCCAGCGCGGCGCAAGCGTTTTGCCGACCAGGATTTGGGTTACGTTGTGTGTGCGCGCATAAGAGAGAATTTCTTCGGCGGCGTTGTGGCCGGTCAGGGTGTGTGTTTGCGCACCCAACTGCTCGGCCAGCGTCAGCGCCTGGAGCACGCTGTCCCGGTCCGATTGGGGGAGGCGCACGTGGCCCGGAGTTTCGACATAGACGGCAAGCCATTGTCCATGCAGCATGGTGGCGATCTGGCGGGCCCGGCGGACGAGTGAAACGGCAAGCGGACCGGGCGCGATGCAGACCATGAGGCGCTCGGCGGCGGGCCAGGTGCGGGCAATCGCGTGATCGTGCATATAGCCCTGCATCTGGTCGTCCACCCGCTCGGCGGTGCGGCGCAGGGCCAGCTCACGGAGGGCAATCAGATTGCCTTTGCGGAAGAAACTCTGTACGGCCCGCGCCGCCTGGTCGGTGACATAGACCTTGCCCTCGCGCAGCCGTTCCAGCAACTGATCGGGCGCCAGGTCGACCAACTCGACTTCATCCGCGCGCTCGAGGATCGAATCGGGGATCGTTTCGCGCACGACCACGCCGGTAATCTGGGCGACGACATCGTTCAGGCTTTCGATGTGCTGGACATTGACGGTGGTATAGACGTTGATGCCGGCGTCGAGCAGTTCTTCCACATACTGCCAGCGTTTGGGATGGCGCAAGCCCTGGGCGTTGGTGTGAGCCAGCTCGTCCACGAGAATGAGCGCGGGATGGCGGCTCAGGGCCACATCGATATCCAGCTCGCGCAGCGTCAGGCCCCGATAGGTCAGGAGACGCGGGGGGAGTTGTTCCAACCCTTGCAGCAAGGCTTCGGTCTCAGCGCGGCCATGCGTCTCAACATAACCTACGACCACGTCGACGCCCGCGGCTTTTTGCTGGCGGGCCGCTTCGAGCATGGCATAGGTCTTACCTACCCCCGGCGACGCGCCAAAAAAGATTTTCAGCTTGCCGCGCGCCTTTTGCGCTTCGGCGCGCTGCATCTCCACCAGGAGCTTGTCGGGATCCGGCCGATGTTCAGACATACTTGTGGACTCTAACGGGATCGTAATTCATGAGTCATGGCGCTTATTTGAGCGCGTCCAGCGCCAGATTTAATTGTAGCACGTTCACGCGCGCTTCGCCCAGGATCCCCAATACGCGCGGCCGGGTGTATTGGGCGATCAGTTGGCGTACAGTTGTTTCCGCCAATCCTCGCGCGGTCGCCACGCGATGGACCTGGTACAACGCGGCATCCACGCTGATGTCCGGATCGAGCCCGCTCCCTGAAGAGGTGACGAGGTCAACCGGGATCGGGCCGGTGTTCCCCGGATCAGCCTTGCGCAGGGCATCAATCCGCCCCTGCACCTCATCGAACAACGCCGGGTTCGTCGGGCCGAGGTTCGAGCCGGAAGAGGCGGCGGCGTTGTAAGGGTATGGCGCAGTGGCCGAAAGGCGGCCCCAGAAGTATTGGGGGGCGTCAAACGGCTGGCCGATCAGGCTGGAGCCCACCACCTGCCCATTCTGATAGATCAGGCTGCCGTTCGCTTGACTCGGAAAGAGCAACTGTGCGATCCCGGTCACCGCGAAGGGATAGACAAGGCCGGTCAGGATGCTCAGGAGGACAAAAGCGACAATAGCCGGACGGAACTGTGAAAGCATATCAATCCTCCCTCTCGTAAGTTATTTCCTGGTCCAGCTCGAACTGGACTGGCTGCCCGCTGCTCTTGATCGGACGCGCTGGCCGTCGCCGGATCAATACCCGGCGGCCGGGATGCCGGTCGGTGGCCTGCTCATCCGGAAGATTGCCGGTCTCTTGGAGGATCTCGCCGGTGGGTGTATATTCGGTGATGTCGAGCGTAATATCGCGATACCGCTCCGCCTCGGCCCGGAGGAGCGCCCCCTCATTCGCGTGAACCCATATTCCAAATGAAACAAAGCCGACCAGGACGATGCCCATTTCGAAAATACGATGATCGCCGGTTGGGATTGGGAGCTCCCCTTCTCCAATCAGCAATCCGATCATGATTGGGACCAGCACATACAGCACCCACCACGCGGGCTTGTTTTTGTTTGTGTACATGGAACCTCCTAAACCAGATGCAACGCGACCAGAAACAGGTCGATGAGCTTGATGCCGATGAACGGCACAATTAGACCGCCGACGCCATAGATGAGCAGGTTGTCGCGCAGCAGCGTAGCCGCTCCGACCGCGCGGTAGCTCACGCCGCGCAGCGCCAGCGGGATCAAAAAGATGATGATGAGCGCGTTGAAAATGACCGCGGAGAGGATGGCGCTCTGCGGCGTGGTCAACTGCATAATGTTCAGCACGCCGAGCTGCGGATAAGTGCTCGCAAACGCGGCGGGAATGATGGCAAAGTATTTGCTCACATCGTTGGCAATGCTGAACGTCGTCAGCGCGCCGCGGGTCATCAAGAGCTGCTTGCCAATCTGGACAATCTCCATCAGCTTGGTCGGGTTCGAGTCGAGGTCCACCAGGTTGCCCGCTTCCTTGGCTGCCTGGGTGCCGGTGTTCATCGCCACCGCGACATCGGCTTGCGCCAGCGCGGGCGCATCGTTCGTCCCGTCGCCGGTCATCGCCACGAGGCGGCCGCCCTGCTGGTAATCGCGGATGAGCTTGAGTTTCGTTTCGGGCGTTGCCTGCGCGAGAAAGTCATCCACGCCTGCTTCGGCGGCGATGGCCGCGGCGGTCAACGGGTTGTCGCCGGTAATCATCACCGTGCGGATGCCCATGCGCCGCAATTCGGCAAAGCGCTCTTTGATACCGCCCTTGACAATGTCCTTGAGCTGGATCACGCCCAGCACGCGCGGCCCATCGGCGACGACGAGGGGCGTTCCACCTTCCCTGGCAATCGTATCCACGCTCGCGCGGACCTTGTCCGGGAACTGACCGCCGTAGGCCTGCACATACTGGTCAATGGCATCCGCCGCGCCCTTGCGCACCTCACGGTGATCGAGGTTCACGCCGCTCATGCGCGTCGTCGCGCTGAATGGGATAAAGGTCGCACCCAACTCTTGAATCTTGCGCTCACGCAGCCGATATTTCTCTTTCGCCAGGACGACGATACTGCGCCCTTCGGGGGTCTCGTCGGAGAGCGAGGCCAACTGCGCCGCATCGGCCAGCTCCTGTTCGTCCACACCCGGCGCGGCAATGAACGCCGTCGCCTGCCGGTTGCCCAGCGTGATCGTGCCGGTCTTGTCGAGCAGCAGCACGTCCACATCGCCCGCCGCTTCGACCGCGCGGCCCGACATGGCAATCACGTTCGCCTGGATCATGCGGTCCATCCCTGCGATGCCGATGGCCGAGAGCAGCCCACCGATGGTCGTCGGGATGAGACAGACCAGGAGCGCAACCAGCACCGTCGCCGTGATGGGCGCGCCCTGGCCGGCGGACTGGACGCTATAAAGCGAGAAGGGCAGCAGGCTCGCGCAGACGAGCAGAAAGATGATGGTCAGCGCCGCGAGGAGAATGTCGAGTGCGATCTCGTTCGGCGTCTTTTGCCGCTTGGCCCCCTCGACCATTGCGATCATGCGATCCAAAAAGGTCTCGCCTGGGTTGGCAGTAATCCTCACGACCAGCCAATCGGAGAGGACGCGCGTGCCCCCGGTCACGGCGCTCCGGTCGCCGCCGCTCTCGCGAATGACGGGCGCGCTCTCGCCGGTGATCGCGCTCTCGTCCACCGAGGCGACCCCTTCGATCACTTCGCCGTCGCCGGGGATGAAATCGCCCGCTTGTGCCAGCACCACATCGCCCTGGCGCAGTTCATTCCCCGAAACCTGCGTGTATTCGGACCCGTACTGCGGGCGCGCCAGTTTCCTGGCCGTGACCTCGCGGCGGGCGCGGCGCAGCGTCTCGGCCTGGGCCTTACCGCGACCCTCGGCCATCGCCTCGGCGAAATTCGCAAAGAGCACGGTGAACCAGAGCCAGGCTGCGATCGCAAAGATAAACCCCGCGGGGGCTTCGCCTTGACCGACAAGCGCCTGAATGAAAAGTAGTGTGGTCAGCACGCTGCCCACCTCGACCACGAACATGACCGGGTTACGAATTTGATGACGCGGGTCGAGCTTGCCAAATGAATCAAGAGCTGCCCGCCGCAGAATCGGTAGATCGAATAAAGGTCGTGCCTTTGTGTTGGCTTGATAACTCATCGCTCAATTCCTCGTGTTCCGTCTCTATTTCACCATCATCAAATGTTCGACAATCGGGCCGAGCGCATCCGCCGGGAAAAAGACCAGGGCCCCGACGATGACGACTACGGCGACCAGCCAGCCGATAAATAGCGGCGTGTGCGTCGGCAGCGTGCCGGCGCTCAGCGGAACCTTTTTCTTGGCCGCAAGGGAACCGGCAATCGCCAGGATCGGAATCTTGATAAAGTAGCGACCAAAGAGCATGGCGATTCCACCAGCGGTGTTATAGAACAGCGTATTGCCCGTCAAGCCTGCAAAGGCGCTGCCGTTGTTATTCGCCTGCGACAGGAAGGCGTACAGGATTTCAGAGAACCCGTGTGGTCCAGGGTTGAGAATACTGGATACTCCCTGTGGGATGACCACGGCAATGCCGGTGAG
>JBAVQS010000141.1:0-13336 GCA_049694275.1 Anaerolineae bacterium
ACGAAACAGTATGGACGAGAAGGCTCAGATATGCGATTGTTAAATGTGCGGCGTGGACCGCCTGGTCAATCTACAATGGGCACGATGTCGTCGGACTTTATTGTGCACGATGTCGTTGGACATGACACGTAACTGTTTGCGCTTATTCCAGCAATCCCCGAACAAAAAACGCGGGAGAGGTTATCAGCCTCTCCCGTTTTACTTGTTCTCCTGTTTTCCTCTCACATGATACCAATGGCGAAAAAGGCGATTTACGGATAAATCTTTTCGAGCATCCGAGGGAAGGGGATGGTCTCCCGCACATGGTCCAGCCTGCAGATCCAGGCGACCGTGCGCTCGACGCCGAGACCAAAGCCGGCGTGCGGCACGGTGCCGTACTTGCGGAGATCGAGATACCACTCGTACGCCTCGCGCGGCAGTTTGTGCTTTTCGATCTGCTTTTCCAGGTATTCGAGCACGTCCGAGCGCTGACCGCCGCCGATGATCTCGCCGTACCCCTCCGGCGCCAACAGATCGGCGCTCAGGCACACCTCGGGCCGCTGGGGGTCGGGCGCCATGTAAAAGGCTTTCATCTCGGTCGGATAGCGATGCACAAAGACCGGCTTGTCGAACTGGCTGCTGATTGTCGTCTCATCCGGCGCGCCGAAATCATCGCCCCACTTGAAATTCGGGTCCTGCTTGTCGTGGAGGAGGGTGACGGCGTCGTCGTACGAGATGCGCGGGAAGGGAGCGAGCACCTTTTCCAGTTGGCTCGTGTCCCGCTCCAACACCTGCAGCTCGGCCTTGCGCTGTTCGAGCACCGTCTGGACGATGTACGAGACGAACTCTTGCGCCACATTCATGTAATCTTCCAGCGTGCCATACGCCCATTCCGGCTCCACCATCCAGAACTCGGAGAGGTGGCGGCGCGTCTTGCTCTTTTCCGCGCGGAAGGTGGGGCCAAAGCAATAGACCTTGCCAAAAGCAAAGATGTTCGCCTCGTTATAGAGCTGGCCGCTCTGGGTCAAAAAGGCGGGGATGCCGTAATAGTCGGTCGAAAAGAGGGTGGTCGTCCCTTCGACCGCCGCGGGGGTCAGGATCGGCGTATCGACCAGCATAAAGCCGTGATTGTCGAGCCAGTCGCGAATCGCCTTGATGACGGTCGCGCGGATGCGAAGGATGGCGTGCTGGCGCGACGAGCGGAGCCAGAGGTGCCGGTTCGCCATCAGGAATTCGACCCCGTGCTCTTTGGGGCTGATCGGGTACTCGCCGGCCACCTGCACCAGTTCGAGGCCGGTCACCGAGAGCTCGTAACCGCCCGGCGCGCGGGGCTCTTGCCGCACGTTGCCGGTGACGATGAGGCTCGATTCCTGCGTCAGCCGCTTGGCGATCTCGAACTGCTCCGGCGGCAGGTCGCGTTGAAAGGCGACCGCCTGGATAAACCCCGTTCCATCGCGCACGCGCAGGAACTGGAGCTTGCCCTTGTCGGTCTTGTCGGCCAGCCACCCCTTGATCACGACCGACTGGCCCTGATACTGTCCGATATCTTGGATGCGTGCTTCAGGCATTATTGTTTCTCCGTTGGTTTTTGGATTTTCGTCCTGAGCGTTTCAAACTGCTGCCGGGCGCCCTGCGCCAGGCGGACCGGCCCTATCCGCCAGGCGCGCCGGATCGCGCCGAGCACGAGATGGCGATAGAGCGCCCGCGTCTCTAGCCCGGTGCGCGCAATTTCCTCCGACGAGAGGGAGCGCGCCCCATAGCGCTCGCGCACGTACAGGTCCGTTACATCGGCAATCGTACCCTGCGCCTCGGGGAGCGCGCGGGTCAGGTCGGCGGCCCGCTCGAACGGCGTCGCTTGCGCCCGATCGTCATACCCGACCAAACGCGCCAAGCGATACATCTCTTCCCACGCCCGCGCGCCAGGCGAGAGGAGGCGCATCCGCCGCGTCCACGCCACCTGGACCATGCCGAGCGCAAACAGCCCGACGAACAGGAGCCCGGTCAGGGTCGAGGCCGCAATGCCCGCCGCGCCGGTCGGCCACGGAATCACAGGTCCGGGAGGCGGGGTGGGGGTATCCTGATTGTCGAGATTGCGCGGGCTGATGCGCGGGCTGCGCGTCGGGATGAAATCGGGCCCCTGGGTGTCCACCGTCGGAGTTGTCACGAGCCGCACGACCGGGCGCAAAATCTCCGGCTTGCTGCTCGTCGGCTCGAACGGAATCCAGCCCAGGCTGCCAAAATAGAGCTCGGGCCAGGTGTGCGCCTGCCCTTCGTTCAGATGGTAGACCCCATTATCCGATTCGCCGTTGGAATAGCCCGAGACGATGCGCGCCGGGATGCCGATCTCACGCGCCAGCACGAGCATCGCCGAGGCGTAATAGTTACAGTATCCCGCCGGCCGGTCGAACAGCGTATAGTCCACACCGTCGCGTCCCTCGGGCACTGCCGCTACATTTTCATCGTACGTGATATGGGTCCGCAGATACTGCTCGATCGCCCGGGCTTTGTCGTAATTGTTCGCCTGCTTGACGGTCAACTGGACGGCCAGGTCGTGCACACGGGAAGGGACAGTATCGGGCAGTTGCAGATAACGCTGGCGAATATCGAGCGGATAGTTGGTCGGCGCATGCCGCAGCGTCTCTTCATCCGCGCCGGTCACCATCGAGACCACGGTGTAGGTATCGTCCACGCCAACCCGCCGCTGCAGGCGGAGCGAGGAGACATCCTGGTATCCCGATTGTTGTGTGATGCGCAGTAGCGCATAGCGCACATCGACCGCCTCGGACACCTTGAGCGGCTCGGTCGACGAGACGACGAGGTTATCCCCCGCCAAAAGCACCCTGACGGTCTGTGTCACCGGCCGGGACGCCGCCACCGGCGCGGGCTGCATCCGGTCATCCCATGCGGGGAGACTCTCGGACTGGGAGGAGGAGCTCACCCAGCCGGTCCCCGTATACTTGTCGAACGTGACGGCGCGCCAGTAGCGTCCCTGGCTGGCGGTCACATCCAACACCGGCCGGTTGCCCAGCCGGACCGGCCCGCCCATCGCGAGACTGCTTCCGAACATGGTGGTCGGCCCACCCGTGTTCACCTGGCGTACGGTCGTAAAGGCGCGCGAGACGCTATCCGACAGATCCTGCCAGGGCCCGCGCACGGTATCCGTGATACCAGAAAACCACTGGGGACTGGGCGCCGTCGGCGGCACCAGCCACGACGCGAGGATCACGATCCCTGAAAAGACAACGCCGTAGGTAATGAAATCAAAGCCGATATCATTGGCAAAGCGAATGGAATGACGCCGCCACCCCTCCTGTCGTTTCAGCAGGGTGATACGCACCAGCAGGAGCATCGCCACGAGCAAAAAAATCATGAGGATGATTCCCGACTGGGGCGGCGCATAGAACTGGTTGAGCATCAGCGCCGCGCCGGAGGGGAGAATCGCGCCCCACGGCTCGTGCGAGCGAAAGACGGACCACGCGGCCGTGTACCCGATCAGCCAGGCCAACGCGCAGAGGAGAATCGCAAAGAGGAGCGCGTCCGTGCCGACGCCGCCGCTGGACACCGCCGCGACCCACCGGCCAAGCCGCATCTCCATGATGAGGAGCTTTTCACTCCAGGTCGCAAATGACGGCTGGACGATGCTGCTCATCAGGAACACGGTGACGAATGTCCCTTCCAAAAGCATGAGCAGGTGCGCGAACCAGCCAGGGAGGCGCAGGCGGGCGACGAGCGCGCCAAACAGCAACCCCAGAATTGCTGCATAGGGGGTATAGCCCCCCCCTTCCGCCCAGTCTGCCGTGGCGATGGACGCGGTGACGCTGACAAGCATGATGGCGATCAGCGCGCCAATGCCCCAACCGTCCTGCCAGTTCGATTCCTGAACATCCAGGTCCCGCGTCTTGTCTTTACCCGCTTTGTGTACTGCTTCCATCATCCTGGCGACCGTTACCATTGCTTCAGACTGTATTTCCCACGCTCATTGAAAACATGTTTATTATATGCCTGTTTATATTTCCTGCACACAAGTACGAATCAGGGCTCCCGCACCTCGAACGCCCTCCGCACCTCGGGCCGCTCCAGCTTTTTGCGCGCCGCGCGCGTCCGATCCGTCAGGCTCAGCACAAACGCCACATACGGCAGAGTCCACCGGCGCAACCTACGGAAATCGCGCGTTACCCAGACAAGCAGGGCCGCCGCAACGCCGAGCACCAATCCCGGGATTCCCCACAGATCGAGCGCCACGCTCGACCGCTCATTGGCTGCCACATCGAAAATCAGAATCACACAGGCAAGGCCCAACAACGCAAGCGCCTCGACGTTCAGGATGCTCACAATCTCGTCCACGACGGCGGGACGCGCGCGGTCTGGGGGTTCACCAAAATCCATTTTCATCCCACCCACATATCAAATGTAAAGAGGAGCGCCAGCAAGCCGTTTAACAGGATGCTTGCCAGGCTCCAACCGCGATCAAAGGCGGCGTTCGCACCCCACCGCGCCAGCGCGATAAAGACCACCGGCGCGGCCAGGATATAGCGATGCATCCCCTGCGCCGGGCCGCTCGTCAACGAGAGGAGAATCACCGCCAGGCTGAACCAGGCGATTTCGGGATAGCGCTTGCGGGTCTGCCAGCAGGCGATGAACCCCAGCGCGATCGCCGCAAACTCAATCAGGTAATAGACCGCCATCTGCGAGTTGCTGCCCCAGAGCGATTGGAACGCGTTTTGCCAGTTAACAAAGGAAGAGCCTAACGCGAATATCCCGCGGCCAAAATAGGTCCCCTCGATGAAATCGAACCCCACCCCCTGCGGCGAATAGCGCCAGACGAAAAAAGCGAGAACCGGCGCGGCGCTTATGAGCGCCTTGCCGACCCCGCGCCACGGAACGCCGTTGTGATAGAGCTGTTTCCACTCCAGATCCAGGTCCATCCACTCCCCCTCGCGAATCCAGGGGAGCGCCAGCGGGATGACCAGCGCGACGCCGACGGCGCGAGTCCAGACGGCGCAGATCGCCAGCAGAGCGGCCCACAACCGGTGCTTGCGGCGCATGAGCGCCAGCGAACAGAATGCCAGCCCGACGAACAAACCCTCGGTATACACCTGCGCCAAAAAGAACCCGGTTGGAAAGGCGACCAGATAGAACGCGGCGCGGAGGCCGCCCGCCTCGCCCAGTTCATCTCGCACGATATCATACAGCGCAATCATCCCCGCCAGCGTCCCGAGCAACGAGACGAGCACGCCCGCGAGCGTCGAGGTCGCGATGGGGTTCATTCCGAATATGCGCAGAGGGAACGCGACGATGCGCATCACAAAGGGATAAAAGGGCATGAACGCATAGCTCAGGCTGTAGTGAAAGCCGTTCGGCCCCACCGCGCGAACCTGCGGGTCATCATAGCCGCCGGTCGCAATCGCCAGATAAAACTCTGAATCCCACGAGACCTGGCTGTTGAGAAATGGCTCCATCAGGTACGGCTTTTCGTTCTGGCTCGTCGCCGTCGTCTCCGTCGCCGTCCAGAAGAGGGCACGATCGGGACGTTGGAGCTGGAGCCGCGCCGGGACCAGCGTCTGGTAGCCGATCAGGATAATGGCCCACGCGAACCAGATGAGAACGAGGGTGCGGAGGCTCTGCCAGCTCATCGGTCCTCCTTGCCGCGCATGCGGCGGCCCGGCTTTTCGACCCCGGTAATCACTATATTCTGCATAAAGAGACGCTGGGCGAGGAACAGGACCAGCACCGGCACCGACATGACGAGCAGCGCGCTCACCTGTAACATGCTCGGCGCCGGGAAATAGCTGCCGTAATTCTGAACGGCATAGGCCACCGTGAACAGATCGGGGTTGGTGGAGAGATACAGGGCCTGGAGCCGCGTTTCATTCCACGCATAAAAGAAATGTAGCAGCGAAACCGTCACGAGCACCGGGATGCACTGGGGCAGGACGACCGAGAGCAGGGTGCGCACGGGTCCTGCGCCATCCAGCATCGCCGCCTCTTCCATCTCTCTGGGAATGCTTTTGAAATTCTGGCGCAGGAGGAAAATCAAAATGGCATTCCCAAAGAGCTGGGGCGCCAGCAGCGGCAGCCACGTCCCATCCCAGTGCAGCACGCGCACAAAGATAAAGTAGGTGGGAATCAGCGTGATCTTTTCCGGGATGATGATGGTCGCCAGGAGAATCGCAAAGAGGACCTTTTCATACGGGATGGGGAACCGCGCAAATCCGTACGCGACGAGAATCGACGAGATCAGAACGGCGATCTCTCCCAAACCGGCGACGATGGCCGTATTCTGCAGCAAACGCGGAAAATCGACGACGGTCCAGATATTGGCAAAGCTATCAAAAACCAGGTGCAGCTGATAGACCTTTTCGAGCGTTCGCCAGCGCCCCGGCCAGTTGATCAGTCCCGCATCCGGATTTTGCGGATCGACAAAATCGCTGTCCTCACGGTGCGGGCTTACCAGCGCCCACTGCCGGACGCCCTGCGCGGTCGGCACCTTGTAGATATCATATTCTTTCCCCAGATAGGTATAGGTGACTGCCTGCGCCGGCCAGAGAGGCGCACCCGAATCGGTGAACTGACTGCCATCTTTAACGGCGGTCACCATCATATAGCTCATGGGGAAGAGATAGGCAATGACCAGCGCCCAGACGAACAGGTTGAGGAGCAAGGTTCCCGCCCCATCCCACATGCGAAACGAGAGCCGGCGCGGCCTAGGGACGGGCGAATGCAAAAGGGTACTCATCAATCCGCCTCCCCATCCGTGTAAAAGACCCAGCGCCTTGAGGTGCGAAACAGGACGAGGGTCACCCCCAGCATGGCGATGAAAAAGATCCACGCGAGGCTCGCGGCATAGCCAAGCTGATTGCCATGGAACATGACGTCGTAGATGTATCCATCAAAAGAGGCGCCCTCCCCTGCAAAGCCCGTGCCGCGATCGAGAAGCGCCACCCCGCCAAAGACGCTCATGAGGTCGATGATGAGGCTAAAGAAAATCGCCGGCGAGACGAGAGGGAGCGTGATTTTGACCAGACGCAGGAACGGCCCAGCCCCGTCCACCCGCGCCGATTCGTACAGTTCCTGGGGGACGCTCTGAAGCGCCCCGAGCATGATCAACATGCCAGGCCCAATGCTCCACAGCGCCAGGATGGCAATGAGAAGATTGTACGCCCCTTCGTTCGACGCGCCGGCAAACGGCGGCAGGCCGAGCGGTTGGAGGAGCAGGCGATTGAGCCAGCCATTGGTCGGGTCGAGAAACCCAAACCACATCGACACGATGGCCGCACCCGGAATGATGCTCGGCAGGAAAAAGAGGGTCCGGAGCAGGGTCTTCGCGCGCAGGCGTGCGCTGTTGAGCAGCGCGGCGAGGCTGAACGACACGATCAGTTGCAGGGGGACCGAAAAGATCGCCTGGCTCATAGAGGCAAAAAAAGAGAACGCAGCTCCCTCATCAAAGGGAATGTGCACATAATTCGCCAGGCCGATGAACTGCGTCTGCTCCGGCTTGACGAGATCAAAGTTAGTCAGAGAAAGGCCGAGCGAGGCCAGGATCGGCAGGAATTTCAAGAGCAGGAAACCGATCACCCACGGCGAAATGAACAGGAGACCCACAAGGCGTCGCCGCCGCGCCAGGG
Organism: Anaerolineae bacterium; assembly: GCA_049694275.1. Lineage (GTDB taxonomy): Bacteria > Chloroflexota > Anaerolineae > UBA4142 > SHND01 > JBAVQS01. The sequence goes on from JBAVQS010000141.1 coordinate 7,605, forward strand.
TATACCGACGCGGGGGAACCGACGACGTGCTCGTTCTCGGCCTGGTGACAGATAAAAGATGGGCGGGGTTCATTGGTGTCTCCCATGGATTGTGTAATTTCGTAGGGCGCAGGTTTGGAACCTGCCCTCATTATAAGCCCGCCTCCCCAGACGGCAAAAGCCGGGCCCGCTTGCCGCCAGCGCCCGCAAAACACCCGCATTGGAGGCAAAAAATATTTTTCAGGCGGGGGTATCCTGGCTGTTCCGAACAGCGTTTGTAAGGTTGTCAACCTATCGAAATTACCTGATTATAGAGGGAGGATTCCATGCCACATCGAACTGCTTTTCTGGTTGCCGCAGCCATGACCGTATTTGTCCTGATCCTGGTCGGCGGCGTTACCGCAACGGTCGCACCGAAAGCCGTTGCGCTCAATGTCTCTCCCACGCTCCTTCCGACCGACACGCTGGCCGCTATGGCGACGGCGATCCTGACGGCATCGCCCACGGCGACCGCGACAGAGACGGCCAAGCCAACGAACACGAGCGTGCCACAGCCCACGATTCTCTTGCCGGATCAAGCGCTGCGAATTGCGTACAAGCTCGCCCCCGCGGCCAAGCTTCAAAAGGACCCGGATTTGGTCAACTTTAAAGGCAAGATGGCGTACGAGATCCTGTTCGATTTGGGCGCCGTCTATGTCGATGCATTCACCGGTCGCGTGCTGTTTAGCACGATTGGCCTGGCCCTTACCCCGACCCCCACGCCCGCCGTCGTCGTTCAGGCGAGTAGCGGTGGTGGCGGCGGCGGTGGCGGCGGCGGCGGCCACGGCGGTGGCGGTGGAGGGCAACCCCAACCCAACCCCAGCCCTGCCCCATCAAAAGGCGGCGGTGGTAGCGGCGGTGGCGGCGGCGGTGGCGGCACTTGCCATGAGGACTGCGGCGGTCACGGCGGCGGCGACCACTAGACAACTTGAACTGCCGGGGGACAAAACCCCGGCGGTCCGATAAAGAAGACTCCGTTGGCGAACGCGTAGGGGCAATCCCTTGTGACCATAGGAAGTCCCTGCCCATAGGCAGTCGTAGACTGTGGGATGGTTGCCCTCAGGGGCGGGCACAAAGCCACGCCTCTATAGAATCAGGATTTGCCAACGGAATCATCAAGAATCATGATTCGGAGGGAATGATGGTACAACCCAATCCAACTCGTAAGCCTGTTTCCAATACGCGCAATCTCAAACTGCTCCTCTCGACGCTATCGGTCACTACCGCCCTGAGCGGCTGGGCGTTGCTCGCAATGAACCAGCCTCCGCCGGTCGAGACCGTCGCCGATGTGCCGGATACGCCGACCGTGGCGCCGACGCTTGCACCCACGCTCACGCTCGCGCCTCGCCCGACATTGGCGCCGGTGGTCAAGGTCATCATCCCGCCCCTCTCTTCCTTGCCGGTTCGCGGGCTCCGCGATGTGGGCGACCCGACCGAGCAGCCCGCGGCGCCAGCCGTCGTCTACGTCCAGCAACCACAGGGCGGTGGTGGGGGCGGCGGCGGTGGAGGCGGTGGTGGAGGCGGTGGTGGTGCACCTGCACCCGCACCTGCTCCGGCGCCCGCACCCAAGCCCCCGCCCGTCGGGCACACGCACGGTTCGCACCCGTAACAGATCATTATGCAGCAGATTGAATTTCACGCGATGGGAAGTCAAATGAGGGCCGCTGTCGACAGCGACGAGCCAGGCATCGCGGCGGCCCTCGCCGAAATCCCGCAACTGTTTGAAATGTGGGAACAGTGCCTGAGCCGTTTCCGCGAGACGAGCGAGCTCGTCGCCCTCAACCGCCGGTCCGGTGAAACGGTGCGGGTCAGCGAAACGCTGTGGCAGGTGACCCGGCTCGCCCTCCAGGCCGCCGCCGAGACGGACAACCTCGTCACACCAACGATCATCGACGCACTGGAAGTGGCGGGCTATACACACTCGATGGTAGAGACAGTCGGAGCCGTGGCAGGGCACACACAGCCGATTGCGACCAGCGCCGCGAGCTCCGTCCCCAATTGGCGCTCGGTGCGCCTCGATCCGCGACGGCGCCAGATTACGTTGCGGCGCGGGGTGCGACTCGACCTGGCAGGCGTGGCCAAGGGCTGGGCCGCCGATCAAGCCGTGCGCCGGCTGGCCCGGGTCGGACCGGCAATGATAGACGCCAGCGGCGACCTTGCATTCAGCGGACGCCGCGCCGATGGCTCGGAATGGCCCATCGGCATCGAGCATCCCATGGGCAACTCGGAAGACCTGCCGCTCTTGCTGCTCTCGGATGCGGCGGTGGCCACCTCAACACGAGGATACCACCGCTGGCTCAAGGGGGCGCAATGGCAGCATCATCTGATCGACCCGCGCACGGGACGGCCATCCGAAAGCGATGTCTTTTCGGCAACCATCATCGCACCCACTGCGGCGCAGGCCGAAGTGGGCGCCAAAGCGGCCTTTTTGCTCGGCAGTGACGCCGGCATGGAATGGATCGAGCGCCGCCCAGACCTGGCAGCCCTTTTGATTTTAGAAAATGGCGACGTCATCACGAGTCGCCGCCTGGAAAACTATACCTGGAGCCCGTATGAATCAGACACCCCGTACCAATCTTGACGATGTGACACCGTCCCTCTCGCCCTTTGACCTGCTTTTGATTTTGCTCGCCGTTGCGGGCGGAGCGCTGGCTGCCGCCGTGGTACTGCCCACCTGGATGCCCGGCCTGATGCAATCCTTGCTCGGCGACCAGCCGAAAGCCTATTGGTACATGGCGCGCGCCAGCGGCTTTGTCGCTTTTATCATGATCTGGCTTTCCGTCGCGCTCGGGCTCATCATCACTAACCGGATGGCCCGCCTCTGGAACAACGGTCCTACGGTCATGGACCTGCACCAGTTCACGACCTGGCTGTCCATCGCCATGGCGCTCTTTCATGCGCTCATCCTGCTGGGCGACCGGTACATCCAGTCGACCGTGGTCCAGGTGTTGACCCCCTTCGGGTACGCCAACTATAAACCGGAATGGGTTGGCATCGGGCAGATCGCGTTTTATCTCACGATCGTCGTGGCCGTCAGTTTCTATTTTCGCAAGCAGCTCGGATATAAAGCCTGGCGCAAGCTGCACTATGTCAGTTTTCTCGTCTATGTCCTCATCGTCCTGCACGGGATTCTTGCCGGCACCGATACGCCGAGCCTGATGTGGGTCTATATCGCTTCGGGTGCAGCCACCTATTTCCTGACGATGTATCGCATCATTCAAACGATCAAGGTCCCGACGCCGGCGCGTCATGCCGCCGCCCCCGCTGGAGCTGCCGCTGCGCCCGCCCGCCCAACGTCACCTGCGCAAGCAACACCGGCAACCGCGCGACCGACACCGCCTGCGCAACCAGCACCGGCGACCCCACGCTCGACACCGCCTCTACCACAAGGAGCGCCATCTCGCGCCGCTGTGGAATAAAGCGGATTCCAGTCAAATGCCCCCGAGAGGAGTCAAGGCCGCATGACTACGTCTATAAGATAAACCCAGAGCATTCAATACACTCGATTGACCAAGAGCTTATGAGATTCTTGGTCAATTCAACGGTTTGCGTTACTGGCAGGTGGGCGGGCGTGGACGCTGCCTGGGAGTAGTATAAACTCGAAGCCGGAAAAATGCTCAAAAATGGCGACGAATCCCACCTGGCCAGTACACGCTTTCTTGGGCAACCACGAGCCTGCCAGAACGCTGGCTAATAAAGGTTTGATTTACGATTTCTTACGACTAACTTTATAAACGGCGAGGATTTTGCCTGAGCCTTGCCATGAACGTGTGTGGATGAGCTTGAGCGAAATTGGCGGGCGACCTTCGAATAGCGGTGTACCTTCGCCACCGATCAAGGGGAAAAATGTAATATGCAGTTCGTCTACCAGATCATGAACCAGCAGGTCATTCCAGAGCAGGCGGCTCAAGATCACAAGAATGTCTTTGCCAGGTTGCTGTTTGAGCGCGGCAATCTCCGTGTATGCGTCCGCTCGTTTAATGATGCGCGTATTTTCCCAAGGGGCTAACTCTGCGGTGGTGAGATTATCTGAAATAACGATTTTCTCAATGGACTTGAAGCTAGACTTTATCCATTTGGCGTAACGGGAAAGGCAGTGTAAGCTATGGCATAAATCCCTGCCAGGAGTCATGCCGATGCTCACCCTGCCCAGCGCCTATCTTAATCTGATTCTGCCTTTTGCGCCACTTTTCTCTGCACACATTTGGCCGTATGCGCAAATCCTCCTCATCGGGGCCATTCTCACCCCAGGGCAGCGTACCGTGACTGCGGTCTTGCGCATCATGGGCTTGAGCCAAGAGAAGCACTTTTCCCAAAGGGATCCTACGGACAAAACTATCACCGCGTGCTGAATCGCGCGAAGTGGTCCAGTTATTTCGCGAGCCGCCTGCTGCTCGGCCTGCTGGTGCTGACGTTTGTGCCCACCGGCACCATCGTGCTGGGCCTGGATGATACGATCGAACGCCGCCGCGGGGCCAAGATCGCGGCGAAAGGCATCTATCGCGACCCTGTTCGCTCAAGTCACAGCCATTTCGTCAAAGCCAGTGGCCTGCGCTGGTTGAGCCTGATGCTCTTGGTGCCCATTCCGTGGGCTCACCGCGTCTGGGCCTTGCCCTTTCTGACGGTCTTGGCACCTTCGGAACGCTACTATCAGAACCGGCAGCGCCAGCCGAAAAAGCTGACCGATTGGGGCCGCCAGGTCCTGCGCCAAGCGCGCCGCTGGTTGCCCAGCCGCCGGATCGTCGTCGTGGCCGATGCCGGTTTTGCGGCGATTGGCCTGATTTGGCAGGTCAGTCAGCGCCGCGATCCGCTCTGTATGGTCACGCGCTTTCGGTTGGATGCCAATCTCTATCACCCGGCACCGCGGCGGCACCGGAAACACAAGGGCCGGCCCCCGCTGAAAGGGAAGGCCGTGCCCAAACTGACCCAAGTGCTCGCCAACCCGCGGACGGCGTGGACGACGGTGCGGATCAAGGCCTGGTATGGCGAGCCACAGCGCACGGTCGAACTCACGTCCGGCACGGCGGTGTGGTATCACAGTGGCTTACCCGTCTTGCCCATTCGCTGGGTGCTGATTCGCGATCCGAAAGGGCGATTCAAACCGCAAGCGCTGTTATGCACGGACTTGGAAGCCAAGCCCAAGCAGATTGTGGCATGGTTCATCCAACGTTGGCAATTGGAGGTCACCTTTCATGAAGTGCGCACGCATTTGGGCGTAGAAACGCAGCGGCAATGGGCGGATGCGGCGATTGCACGGACCACGCCAGCCTTATTCGGACTGTTCTCGCTGGTGACGCTGCTAGCCCATCAGCATGCCACGCACAATGAACTACCCATTCGCCAGACGGCGTGGTATGCGAAAACCGTGCCCACCTTTTCAGATGCGTTGGCTGCGGTGCGCCAGCATTTGTGGCGTCATCCGGGTTTTCTGATGTCGCTGTTCAAGGTCGATATCGCAAAAGTGCCGGAACTGCTTGCGAGTTGCATGACACAAGCTTTATGCTATGCCATCCCGTGAACACGGATGGATAAAGTCTAGTGAAGAGTGTCGCAGTTTCACGTCTGATAGCGGTGGCATTGGGGTCATTGGGTACACCCGTCCAATACTCTTTGTTAGCTAAAAATGAATTGCGACTCAAAAGCAGGAAATCTGCCGCACGCACCAATTCAACATTATAGAAATCGAAAATATCGTCATTTGCATAGTCTTCGTG
>JBAVQS010000142.1:0-11691 GCA_049694275.1 Anaerolineae bacterium
CGCACATAAGCATAATAGGCCATCAACAAGCTCAACAACAATCCGTGTCCCCCGTCCTTGTACCCCTCAAGCGCGATATAGCGCCGGGCGAACTCGCGCGCCGGCTGCCCGATCAAGCCCCGCCCTCGCGGATAAATGCCCTCCCGGTAGAGAATCTGCGCCTCGAAACGGGTATAGGCAGATTGCTTTTTCCTGAACTGGGACAGTGTTTCATAATTGAAATGGGTCAGCGGGGTTTGAAGATAGGCCTGGGGGCCATCAGACAGTGCTAGCTCGTGGACCGGGCGCGCGGGGTCAAAGCGCACACGATCCCGGCGCATGACACGCGGCTGGTAATCGGGCGACCAGCCGGTGTGACGAATCCACTTGCCGAATATATAATTCTTGCGTGGAATCCAGAACAGGACCGGGGCACTTGGATTGGCCTCAGCGCGCGCAATGGCCGCATGAATTTCTAATCCGACCTCTGCATCTGCCCGCTCGTCGGCGTCAATAAAAAAGATCCAATCGTGCCTGGCGGCCGCCATCGCCGCATTTCGCTGGTTGGGGAAATTATCAAAAACGCGTCGCTCTACTCTGGCCCCTGCTTTTTGGGCCAGTTCGGGGATAGTGTTGTTGCTATGCGAATCGAATACAAGCAAATCGTCTGCAAAGTCCCGGACCGAATCAAGACAGGGGACAATGTGCCGAACTTCGTCCACGGTCAACATGATAACCGATAACATTGTGGTTAATGGTGTTTCGTTATCTCGACAACCCTACAATAGGCGACAAGCTGCTTGTCCAACTCGCTCTCTGCAATTTCACCCCGCGCTCGGGATTGCCGTGCTCGTGAAATCGCACGTTGCATCCCGGCCCGGACGATCAAGCCGGCGACCCCATTAAAGACAGGCGAATAGTGTTTCTGAAAGAAATGGAACCGTGCGCGCCACAATTCGACAAACATCCGGTCGCGGAACTGGCGCGTGCTCTGCGCCTCATGATGAATGATCTCGGCCTGCGGCACGCACCAGATCTCCCACCCGGCCCCACGGATCCGCCGGGCCCAATCCACTTCCTCCACATAGATGAAAAATGCCTCGTCGAGCCAGCCGACCTGCGCCGCCGTTTCGCGGCGAACAAGGAACGCCGCTCCCAATGGGTGGTCGATCAGGAACGGCCGGCCTCCATCAAATAACCGGCGCGGGTAGCGGCCGTTGAGCCCCGAGTTGGTCAACCGCCAGTTGGTCGGAAACAGGTCCAGGTAAACCTGAGCCAGGGAGGGGAAATGAAACGCCGAGTGCTGGGGTGCGCCATCGCCATAAAATAACCGTGGTCCACAGGCGCCCGCGCGGGGATTCCGATCCATAAAATCGACAAGGAGCTCGAGCGCGTTGGGCTCCTTGCGGGGCAGCTCGGTATCAGGATTGAGCAGCATCACATAGCGCCCGGTCGCCGGACTGAGTGCCTGGTTATTGGCTGCCGAAAATCCGCGATTCTCGCGGTTGGCAATCAGATGCACCCCGGGGAAATGGGCGCGCACCCAATCCGCCGAATCGTCGGATGATGCATTATCGACCACCCAGATTTCGAGGTGCGGCTTGGCAACGGACACTAGAGAGGCCAGGCAGCGGTCCAGTAGCTCACGGACCTGATAACTCACAATGACGATCGAAAGGTCGGGAAGGTCATTCATGACAATAGGCTGCAGTTTAGCCGACCTTGGGTGCAAATGCAAAAAAGGGCTGCGGCCCAACCAAAGGAGCAGAATGCCCGATGGCATTCTGCTCCTTTGATATGCAACTATGCAATTCGGGGCAAACAACTCAGTTTACGTGCTTGTCGCGTCCTACCCAGTAGGGTTGACGAATCTCCGCTTTGAGAATCTTGCCCGTGCCCCCCTTGGGCAATTGGTCGCGAAACTCGATGCGCTTGGGGACCATAAAGACAGGCAGTTTTTCACGGGCGCAGGCCATCAGTTCGTCGGCCGTCGCCTGGGCGCCGGGTTTGAGCGAAACAACCGCGACCGGAACTTCGCCCCATTTTTCATCCGGCGCCGCGACCACGGCGCACTCGAAAACCGCGGGATGTGTATAGAGGGCGTTCTCGATTTCGACCGAGGAGATATTCTCACCGCCGCTGATAATAATATCCTTGGAGCGGTCTTTGATGAGGATATATCCCTCCCCGTCGATGGTCGCCATATCACCGGTGTGGAACCAACCATCGCGGATCGCCGCCGCAGTGGCCTGCGGGTCTTTGTAATATCCCAGCATGACGACGTTGGAGCGAACGACGATCTCGCCGATATGCTCGCCATCCGCGGGCACATCCCTGTCATGCGAATCCACCACGCGTAGCGTAGACCCGGGGATTGCCCAGCCGGTCGTCGCCTGGCGCGCCATCTTTTGTTCGAGGGTCTCGCGCGCCGACAGGTGGACACGCGGCGTGGCGAGACAGATGACCGGAGTGGTTTCACTCAACCCGTATCCCACTGTCGCCAGGCCGCCCAGCTTTTCCTGCATCGCTTTGATGAGCGTCGGGGAGGCGGGCGCGCCGCCAGTCATCAGGCGCTTGATGCTCGACAGATCATATTTGCCCAACTCGGGGTGGTTGACGAGGGCGTTAAAGATAAAGGGAACTCCGAGCACATGGGTGATCCGCTCTTTCTCAATCAAGCTGAGCATCATCGTCGGATCGACCTTGCGCAGCATGACGTGCGTTCCCCCCTGCAAAGTGACGGTGTGCGGGGTGCCCCAGCCATTGACATGGAACAGCGGAACGATGTGGAGAATCCGCGCCGTATCATCAAACTGGAGCGCCATCGTCGTATAGAGTGCGTGCAGATGCAGGTTGCGATGGGTCAGGGCTACGCCCTTGGGCCGCCCCGTCGTCCCGCTTGTGTAAAACAGCTCGGCAATCGCATTCTCGTCTATCTCCGGCGCGTTGTACTCGGGCGAGGCGCCGGCGAGCAGTCCCTCATATTCGTGCGTCGCCGGCGCGACCAGGTCCCCCTCCATGACCACAAACTGTTTGGTCTCCTGAAGTTGGGGCTTGAAGGCGGCGACCAGCGGCGTAAAATCCTTGTGATAAAAGAGGACCCTGGAGGCCGAATGATCCAGGATATATGCAATATCCGTGGCATTCAGACGCACGTTGATCGGGTTTAACACGGCGCCGGCTTCGAGGACCCCATAGTACGCCTCCAGGAGCTGGTGCGTGTTATAGGTCATGAACGAGATGCGGTCGCCCGGCTGGACGCCGAGGTCGCGCAGCGCGTTGGCCAGGCGATGCGTGCGCTCGGCGAACTGTTCGTACGTAAATCGCTTGTCGCCGTCAATCACGCCAATCTTGTCCTTAAAGAACAATTCAGCGCGATCGCGAAATTCAAGGACAGACAATGGAACAAACATTTTTCCTCCCTCCAAAGGTGGCAAGGGACAGGCGTCGGCGTACGCCGCCCGCCTTGCGTCGACATTGACCACCCGGGCAAAGATTTATGAGCGAACCGGACTGCGTGACGCCCGAGTGAGCCACGCAGCGGCCCCGTACAGCGCATAGACCAGTCCGAGCACAATGAGCAGGAATTTGACGGTTGCACACGCCGCGGCAATCTCCGGCAGCGGGGAGAAAACGCCGTAGAACAACTGGCTCAGCAGCATGATGTTCTCAATCGAATCGCAAAGGACGGCCAGCCAGATGCCCCAGGCCAGGGATGCGCCGAGCGCCGCGAGGGGCCAGCGGCGGGTGCGCAAGGTGCGCGCCGCCCAGATACAGGCCATCCCGATGAGGGTCGAGTAAGCGACCATGAACAGGAAATCGATCCCAAGGCCAAAGCTCACGTCAAGCCGCGCAAAATCATTCCACGAATCGATCATCGCCCTGGAGACCGCCACGCGGCCGGCCAACTCGAACGAAACGACGCCGCTGGACGCCGCGGTGTGAAGTGGGCCATCGAGCCAGGCAAACGCCGCCTGGATAATGAGATACAGGACGAGCGCCGGAACAAAGAACCACCGGCCCGCGCCCGGCGGGATTTTCTCAAATGGATGCGTCATGGCAGACAACGGTTAGCTGACAGCGGCTATTCACTGGCAGCCAAACAGCTAATGCAGGTCGTGGCGCGGGCGAAGCGGAATTTGCCGGAACTCGCCCAGCAGGTCGATCATCCGCTCAACCGTTGCATTAAAAAGGAGCTCGCCCAGTTCGCGCGTCGCGACGGTCGGGTCACCGGCGACGCCGGTCTGGCTAAACCGTGACCACCAGTCCATCCAAGAATAGACGGCCGGGGTGGGGTGATCCCAGTTGAAATATTTGAGATCCAACTGCCCCATCTCCTTGACCGCCTTGTCCATCTGGACCAGGTCCGGGCGCAGGTAGAGCATCATACTGGTTTCGTACTCGCACGCGTGGCCGATTCCCCCATATGCCGAGCGACGGTGCTGTGCAATCAGGTCACGCACCAGCACATCGTCGACAGCAGCGTTACCAGCCATCGCCGCCACGATTGCCCCGGTCGCCAGCACCGCCTTGCGCGCCGCCAGTTCCACGATGCTGGCATTCGAGCCATGCCCGTTGACGAGCATGATATGGGTAAAACCATGCCGGGCGACGCTGATGGCCGCGTCGGCAAAGTGGGTGAGCAGATTCTCGATGGACGAAGTGAGCGATCCGGGCACGTCCATATGATGCTCTTCAAAACCGACCGGCAGGACGGGGAGCGAGAGCACTTGCGCGGGAACACGCCGCGCGACCTCGAAACAGACCGATTCGACGATCACATTATCGGTATTGAGCGGCAGGTGCGGCCCATGGTCCTCAATACTGCCAATCGGAACCAGGATGACCTTGCCAGCGGCGGCGGCCTCTTTCACCTCCGGCCAGGTGAGATCGTCGTAACGATAACTAGTCATTTTTCGCAAGAGGGCTGTCCGGGAAAAGCGCCCGCATCAAATCTCAATCAGCCCGCGCGGGTCAAGGGCGTCGCGAACGCCGTCGCCGACAAAGTTGACGCAGAGCAGCGTAAGCACAATCATGAGGCCTGGGAAAAACCACATCCACCAAAACCCCCGCTGGATAAAGGTGAGCGAATCGTCCAGCAGGTTGCCCCAGCTCGCCGTCGGCGGCTGCACCCCCAGCCCGAGAAAGCTGACATAGGCCTCCGAGATAATCGCGTTGGCCAGCCCGAGCGTCAGGTTCACGATGATGGGCGCCAGCACATTGGGGAGGATATGCCGAATAATGATTCGCGTATCCTTGACCCCCACCGAACGGGCAGCCGTGACGTACTCTTGCTGGCTGGCTGCCAGCACCGCGGCGCGCACAATACGCGCTTCGTACATCCAGCTCGTCAAGCCGATGGCGAGAATGACAATCGGGACGCTCCCGCTAAAGCTGTGGCCGAACAAATCAATATTGTCAATCTTGCCCAGGAGCATCTTGTTAACCACCAGGAGCAAGAGCAAAGAGGGAATCGCCAGAATCGATTCGGTAAAGCGCATGAGCAGCGCATCGATCCAGCCCCGGTAAAAGCCAGAGAGCAGACCAATGGCCACGCCGGCGATGAGTGAGACTCCAACGGAGAGAAAACCGATTGCCATTGAAATCTGGCCGCCGTAAATGATGCGGAAAAAGATATCGCGGCCGGTGCTGTCCGTGCCAAACCAGTGAGCGAGCGTGGGACCCTGGAGCCGGTTATAGATATCCGGGTCGTTGGCCTGTCCTTCGCTGACAAGAATCAGGCCAACGGTGATAAAGAGGATAATCAGGATCAGCCCGGCCAGGCCAGCCATCGCCATCTTGTGCCGGCGAAACCGCCGCCAGGCGAGTTTCCAAAGGCTCATCGGTTCCCGAACGCGGGTGGTCGTGGGGGACACCGCGGCAGGCCCCGAGCCGCCCCATGCGTCTGTTGCTTGCGCCATATTTCTCTCTTTCTCGTCAGTCTCTTATGAAAGCTTGATGCGTGGGTCGAGGAATGTATAAACCACGTCGGTCATAATCTGGAACGTGACTACGGCCATTGCGACCAGGAGGAGAATCGCCATAACGACGGGATAATCGCCAAAGTTGGCGCTGTCCCAAAAGAGGCGCCCCATCCCTGGGAATGAAAAGAGCTGCTCAGTCACGAGCGCGCCGCCCAACAAAAAGGGGAGATCGAGGCCCACCACCGTTACAAAGGGCAGAGCCGCGTTCTTGAGGGCGTGGCGCATCAGGATTGTCTCTTCCTTGAGCCCTTTGGCGCGGGCGGTCCGGATATAGTCCTGATTCATGGTTTCAAGCATGCTCGACCGGAGGTACCGGGTGTAACCGGCAGTGGAAATGGCGGCAAGCGTTACCACGGGCAGGACCAACTGCCGGAGCCAGGAGATGGGGTTGGAGTGATCCCAGACATCCGCGCCGAACGGCAGGTACGGCCATCCCATGTTCTTGAAACCGACCGCAAAGATAAAGATGAGCATCAGGCCAATAAAAAAGACGGGCATGGAATACCCGATGAAGGAAAAGGCCGTGACGATATTGTCGAAAAGCGAATACTGGCGAATCGCCGAATAGACGCCCAAAAAGAGGGAAAAAATGACAATGACGACCTCGGCCGAAAGCATGAGGATGAGCGTATTCGGCAAGCGCTGCATAATCAAATCCAGCACCGCCTGATGGCTCTTGGACGAATAGCCCAGATTACCGGTCAGGGTGTTGCCGAGCCAGTAGAGATATTGGACCGGCAGCGGCTGGTCCAACCCCAGCGAGGCGCGCAACCGTTCGCGATCGGCTGCGCTCATGCGCGCGTTGGTCGCGTACTGCGACATCGGGTCGGCAGAAGCGCGAACCAAGGCAAAGCAGACCGCGCTGATAATAAAGAGAATGAGAATGCCCTGTAAAATGCGCCGGACGACATAATTGCCCATGGATAATTACCTCGATAAACCTCGGGTTGATACCTGCGCATTCGCCGAGGATTGGTGGAACGGAATAGCCGGACAAATCCAGATGATTTCATGTTGGCGCACTAGATGGGGCCAGGGCTGCAAACCCTAGCCCCATTTCATACTCATATGCGTAATGTGTAATTGCTTACACGGCGGGGGCTAGATTACTGAGTCAAGCCCCATTCCCAGGTGTTCCAGTAAATGTGCCCGATATAGGAAGGCTTGATGCCAGTCACATTATTGGAGGCGGCCCACACCTTGAGACGAGCATAAAGCGGGATAAAGTAGACGTTATCGTACTGAATCTTTTCCGCCTGGTAGAACAACTGCTTGCGCTTGGCGGTATCGGCTGTGGTCGCTTCCTGTTTGAACAGGGTTTCCAAAGCCTTGTCGCAGATGTGATACCAGTTGCCGCCGGACGGATTGTCCTTGGTCGGAATGCCATCGCACAAAAAGTTGTCGCCGGGATCGGGATCGGGATAGAACCCGGTGGTGTACCCCGCCATCTGGAACTGGCCGGTCGACATCGGGCCGCTCTCGGCAAAACTGCCAAAGAACGTCGTCGAGGGCAAGTTCTGCGTGGTCATCTCAATGCCCGCTTTCTTGAGCATGGAGGTGACGAGCACCTGCTGATCGGCGCGCAACTTGTTGCCACTGGTGGTCATGTACGAGAAGGAGAGGCGGGTGCTCTTGCCATTGATATCCTTGGCATAGATCCCGTCGCTGCCCTTTTTCCAACCATCCGCTTCGAGGATGGAACCGGCCTGCTTGGTGTCGAACGGATACGGTTTCAAGCTGGGATCGGCATAGTCCGAGTTCGGCCAGAGTGTGGCCGGAACGGTGGTCAAGCCGTTCAAAAGGGTCTTGACAATCGTGTCGCGGTCGATGGCTGTGATGACCGCCTTGCGCACCTGCACGTCCTGGAAGAACGCGGGGCCAAGCTTGGGATCGAGGTTAAAGAGCAGATGCTCAAATTCCTGACCCGGCTTGGAGATCAACTTGACTTTGGGCGCCAACCCCTGAACGGTGGGGATGTCGGATTCGGCCAAGTCTTCGACGATGTTAATGTCGCCGGTCTGGACGGCGGCGAAACCGGCTTCGCTGGACGGAACAATCTTGATGGTGATGCCGTCAAGGTTGGGCTTGCCGCGCCAATAGTTCGGGTTGGCTTTCATGGTGATGTGATCGCCCGAGACGTTTTCGGTGATCATGTAGGGGCCCGCGCCGACCGGTTTCAGCAGGAACGGATCTTTGTCGAGGGTCGGCTTGTCCTTGAGCAGATGCGCGGGCAGGAGGCCCATGCCACCGTTCGAGGAGAGGCCCAACGAGGCCATCCACGGCGAATAAACATCACTATAGTGAATGACCGCAGTCAGTGGATCCGGCGTATCTACCGAAGTGATATAGGCGCCGCCGCCTGATTTATCAAAGCCGTTGCGGCTCGCGACAGAGTTCTTTGGGTTCTGGTAAACACTAATGGTGAACTTGATGTCATCTGAGGTCAGAGGCTGGCCATCCTGCCATTTCAAGCCATCGCGAAGCTTGATGGTGATGGTCTTGCCATCCGCCGAAACGCCGCCATTGTCTGCGGTCGGGAGTTGCGCGGCAAGTTCGGGATAAGCCACTTCTTGGTCATTCCAATTCCAAAGACCCGTGCAGCAGATCTCATCCGCATAGATCGAAAAACTCATGCTGGTATAAGCAGGCACGAGCGCATCCGGCTCTTCAAAAAAGGCGAGCGTCACAGTGCCACCCTGCACCGCTTGCGGCGCCGCGGGCTTGGTGGGGGCGGCCGTAGGAGCCGCGGTTGCGGCGACCACGACCGTCTGGGGGACTGCAACGGTTTGCGGTACGGCCACCGTCTGGGGAACGACGACGGTTTGAATAACCGGGGTTCCCGGAGCTGCCGGGGTGTTGCAAGCGACGGCAAACAGGGCAATGAGTGCCAGGGCAATCAACACCCAGAGGCGTCTAACTAACATGTTCTTTTCCTCCTCCTACTCACTAGGTCGAACAGATCTGATTTGACAGGCAAAGCTAAGAGGCAAAGACCAGATAATTGCAGCGCACCTCCTTTCGAGGACAGACGGAGCATAGGGCTTGATTTGCAATTATAGGGGAGACTGAGGCGATTTGTCAATGGGCTTGCTTGCCAGCTTTTTGATGCGCCGTTGCAGACATTGACCAGATTGGGAATTTGCGTTATCATGGAACGCGATCACAGTCATTGTGAACGATCCTGCCATCCAAAAATCTGCCCTCGTAGCTCAAAGGATAGAGCACCAGTCTTCGGAACTGGGTGTGGGGGTTCGATTCCCTCCGAGGGCGTTAGCCATAGGCTCCAGTTGGAGCCTATTTTTTTAGCATGACACAGAAACCTCAAGCGAACGCAATGCCGCCGAAACAGCACGGAATCAAGGTTCCGGGCATTGTGATTGAGACAGCGGCAGTCATCGTGACCGTCACGGTGGTGCTATCGGCATGGGAGGTCATCGCCGAGGCCAAAAAGGTGCCGGCATTTTTCCTGCCCAGGCCGTCCGTGATCGGCGCGCGGCTCGTCGAGGCGCTGCAGGCCGGCACGCTAACGCGGGACCTGATGATCACATGGAGCGAGGCGCTGGTGGCATTTGCGATTGCCTTTGTCTTTGCCTCACTCGTCGGCTATGGGCTGGCAAAATCACCATTGCTCGAAAAGATCGTCTCGCCTTACCTGATCGCCTCTCAATCGCTACCCATCTTTGCAATTGCCCCGTTTGTGCTCATCTGGCTGGGGAACGGATTTCCCGCGAATGCGTTAATGGGCGCGCTCGTCGCTTTTTTCCCTATGCTGATCAATACGATTGTTAGCATTCGGAGCGTGAGCCCCGAGCAGCGCGAACTAATGCAGTCGTATGCGGCGACGCCGCTGCAGATTTTTCTCAAGTTGGAACTTCCCGCAGCGCTCCCGGTCATTTTTGGCGGGGCCCGCGTCGGGATTACCCTCTCAGTCATTGGTGTGCTCGTCGTCGAACTGTTCTGGGCAGATCGCGGGCTGGGCTATCTCTTGAACTTTGCCGAGCGCAATTTTGACACGCCCCTCCTCTTTGCCGGTATCTTGACGCTGCTGGTTATGAACCTGACGATGTATCTGGCCCTGGCATTGTTACAACGTGTGGTGTTGCCGTGGAAGTACCTGAGAACGAGCGCATAATGCATCTCGCGACGCGAACGATGGATACCAGCCATCTTCTTGACGGCAAACCGATTTGGGCTAGAATAATATCAGCAACCTTCGGGGCAGGGTGAAATTCCCGATCGGCGGTCAAGCCCGCGAGCCTCGCCATAGCGAGGCATGAGCCGGTGTGATTCCGGCGCCGACGGTATAGTCCGGATGAAAGAGGGTTCGTGCGTCGCGCCGCGGTAACAAATCAAACCGTTGTGCGGCGGCTGTGACGCGTTGGCTCGCATGCCCCGAACGTATACGATACGTTCGGGGTTGTTTTTGGCGAGCGGCCGCGCTTTGCCCCGAAGAATCTCTTCGGGGTTTTCTGTTTAGGAGGAACGTATGAAACGCATGCTCATAACGATACTATTCGCGCTCGGGCTGGTTGCCTGTGCACAGAACCAAGGGCCAAGCAGCCCAACGGCGGCGAACAAGTTGACCGAGGTCACGTTGGCAATGGGATATATCCCGACGATCCAACATGCCCCCTTTTATAATGCCGACAAAAAGGGATACTTTACCCAGGAGGGATTAAAGGTCAATTTCCAGTGGGGATTGGAAGTGGATGGAGTCAAGCTGGTCGGCGCCGGTCAGATTCCATTCGCACTGGTAAGCGGCGACCAGATCATCCAGGCCCGCGCACAGGGCATTCCGATCGTCTATGTGGCAAACTGGTACAATGCCTTTCCCATCGAGGTGGTCTCGCTCAAGGACAAACACATCACCACGCCCACGGACCTGGTCGGGAAAAAGGTGGGCGTGCCTTGCCTGTGCGGCGCGAGTTATACCGCGTGGCGCGCGCTGCTCTACAGCCAAAAGATCGACCCGGCGAGCGTTAACGTACAAAACATCGGCTTTACGCAAGTGCCGGCGCTGACCCAGGGGACAGTCGACGCGGTCGTCGTCTATGCCAACAACGAGCCGGTGCAGCTCAAAGCGACGGGGCAGCAGATTGACGAGATCAAGGTGTGGGATTATGCGCAACTGGTCGGGAATGGCCTGGCGACCAATGAAGAGACCATCCAAAAGAATCCGGACCTGGTCCGACGCTTTGTCCGCGCCATGCTCAAGGGAATTGCCGACTCGGTTAATAATCCCGATGAAGCGCTCAAGATTTCAGAAGCCGCCTATCCCGATATTGGCGGCGCGAACGAAAAGACGAGCGCCGCGGTGCTCCAGGCCTCTATCCAATTATGGAAAACTCCCAACCCCGGCGCGACACGGCTAGAAGATTGGCAGGCCATGGCGAAATTTATGCGCGCTGCCGACTTTATCCAGCAGGATGTGGATGCGAGTAAGGCCTTCACGAATGATTTCGTGAAATAGCCCGGCGAGTAGGAGTCGGGGTAGCGGGGCTACCCGCTAGACGCAATGTGCCAGGAGCCATTACCTGGCGCATTTTTGTATCGAGGAGGGCAGGAAAATGCGGGAAGATAAAGAAATCTTAACTTGGAATTATTGCTTAGAGCGAATTCCATATCGGTTGATGGGTGCGCAGGGGCAATCCCTCGTGGTTGCCCGCACTGGACGGGGCAGGCACGAGGCACAGCCCCTACAACGAGGCCGTAAATGGAATTGGAATTC
>JBAVQS010000143.1:0-39009 GCA_049694275.1 Anaerolineae bacterium
CCAACGCACGGGCGTACCAGCCGGCGAGCGCCCAGCGGTTGAGGGCGCCATCCGGGTTGGCAATGCCGACGATGGGCTCGTAACCGTCAACCGGGCTCAACTGGCCGTTGACAAAGAAATAGTTGACGATCGACTGCCACCACAAGATAAAGGACTGCCAAAAGACGCCAGGGTGGGGTGGGTGGCCTCTACGTTTCCGCGGGCGCCTATGCGCTCAACAGTTCCTGGATGACCTGTTCGTGCACCTCGTACGCATGGCGATCATAGAGCACAAAGCGAACCAGGGCTGGCTCGTCGTGCTCCTGGAGGTAACTGAGCGCGGTCCCGAGCGCAATGCGCGCGGCCGCCTGGAGTGGATAGCCAAAGACGCCGGTCGAGATGGCAGGAAAGGCAACGCTTTTCAGATGCTGCGCGGCGGCAATCTCTAGCGAACGGCGATAGACCGACGCCAGCAGTTCGGGTTCGCCGTGCCGTCCATCGCGATAGACCGGGCCGACGGCGTGGATGACGAACCGGGCGGGGAGCCGGTAGCCGCGCGTTAACTTGGCGTCGCCTGTCTCGCACCCGCCGAGCGTGAGGCACTCGGTCAGCAGCTCCGGCCCCGCCGCGCGGTGAATCGCTCCATCCACGCCGCCGCCGCCGAGCAGGCTCGAATTGGCTGCGTTCACAATCGCGTCCGTGTCCTGCCGGGTGATGTCGCCCTGCACCAGCTCAATGGCGTTATCATTGATCTCGTAAAGCATAGAGACTCCCCAAAGGAATCGAGTGACTTGTCACAGAACCCCTTTTTTCAATCGACGCGTTCAATTATACCACCGGATACGCTTTACCCTGTCATTGAAAAATGAGGTAGAATAGGCTTGCCAAAATCAAGGAGCGTCAAGCAATCATGAACCCGATCACCATTTGCCAGTTGACCGGCCAGGAGCAGTTGGACGCCATGTTCAACCTTGGCTCGTATGCCTTTAAACCTTCGCCCCCCTTTCCTGATAAGGAGGCGTGGTTGGAGGTGGCGCGCGCGCGGGAGGGGGTGACCTATCTCGCGGTGTTGGAAGAGGGCCGGGCGGTCGCGGGGATGGCGGCCAGCTCGATGAGCGAGAATGTGCGCGGCCGGCTCTATGAGACAACCGGAATCTGGGGGGTGGCGACAGACCCGGCGGCGCGGCGGCGCGGCTATGTCCGCCAACTCATCGCCGAACTGTTCGCCGAGCGGCGCGCGGCCGGGCATGTGCTGTCAACGCTCTATCCATTCCGCGAGTCCTTTTACGAGCGGATGGGCTATGCCACATTTCCGCTCTCGCGCATCGCCCGGTTCAAGCCGGCGGCGTTGGCCTCGCTGCTGCGGCAGGATTTCGGCGGCGAGGTCGAGCGCGTGTTTATTGGGGATGGCTTTCCCGAATACCGCGAGTTTCTCTACCGGCTCCAGGCGCGCGTTCATGGCATGGGCGTCTTTCATCTCTGGAACAAGGTCGCCGCACAGCGCGGCCATTTCTGGCTGGCCCTGGCAAAGGTCGGGGGCGAGACAGTGGGCGTGATGCGCTATGAGCTCACGGGGGATGAAATTACCCAGTTCCTGATGCGAGCGTCGAACTTGTATTCGCTCACCAGCCAGGGCAAATACCTTCTCCTACAATGGATTGCGCGGCACGTGGACCAGGCGGGCCAGGTCGAGCTGGCGCTGCCGGCATTCGAGCATCCCGAGACCTGGCTGGCGGATCTGAGCGTCAAGCTCGAATCGGCCGTCCGCGCGCCGATGGGTCGCGTGCTCGACGTGAGCGCCCTGGGCGGGATGCAGACCGGTCCCGGCTGTTTCTCGGCGCGCATCGCCGACCCGCTATGCGCCTGGAATGATCGCGTGTGGCGATTCGAGACGGTCGATGGCGCGCTCCGGGTCGAACCGGCTGACAAGGGGGATTGCACCCTCAGCATCCAGGGCCTGTCCGGCCTGGTGTATGGCACGCACGACCCCGCCGATTTTGCGATTCGCGGCTGGGGGGACGCGTCGCCCGATCTGCAGGTGACCCTGCGCTCCATGTTCCCGGCTGTCATTCCCTATCTTCACGAAGAGTTCTAATGGGCATGAGCGAGACTCGAACCGAGACTGAACCCGGTACGAAATATGTTTTGCAAGAACCGGTGCGCCTTTCGCAATCCATGCTCTGGCAGCTCCAGCGCCGGTTTTTCGAGCGGCGCGGGCATGCGGCGTGGGGTAGCCATATTGTCCCTTCCTATATCACCACCAACCCTTTTATTGCCGCCGCCTATGCGCGCGTCATTTTCGGATTTATCCGAGATTGCGCCCGCGCCGGCGCACCCCTGGGCCCGCTCGACCCGGCGCAGCCGCTGTATATCCTCGAGCTCGGCGCCGGCGCCGGTCGCCTGGCATTCAACCTGCTCCAGTCTCTCACCGCCTCGCTCGCGCACTCTTGCCTGCGCAATATTCAAATCCGGTATATCCTGACCGATCTGGTCGCCAAGAATCTTGACTTTGTTTCAACCCATCCCGCGCTCCAGGCCTGGATTCAAGCGGGCCTCGTCGATTTTGCCCTGTTCGACGCCGAGCATCCTGCGCCGCTCGTGCTGCGCCATTCGGGGCAGGTCCTTGCGCCCGGCGCAGTCTCCAATCCTTTGGTCCTCGTCGCCAACTATTTCTTTGACAGCATTCCGCAGGACGCTTTTTACGTCGAGAACGGTCAATTGAACGAGAGCCTGCTCAAGCTCACTTATCCGCAGCCCGAACCGGACCTCGACGACCTGGACCTGTTCCGGCAACTGACCCTGGTCTATCAGCGACAGCCCGCCGCCCCCGATTATTATGCGGACCCGGAGTTGAATCGCCTTCTCGAAATGTATCGCCGGCAGGTCGACCAGGGCGCGGTCGATTTCCCGAATGTGGCGCTCGACGCGCTCCGCTTTTTCCGCGAGCTGGCGCGCGACCGCCTGCTCTTGATAACCGGCGACAAGGGGTATGACCGGCCCGAAAACCTGGAGGGGCGGCAAGAGCCGGGCTATGCGGTCCATGGCAGTTTTTCGATGATGGTCAACTATCACGCGCTCGGCCAGTATTTTGCCAACGGCGGCGGCCAGGTCCTGCGAACGAGCTATCGTTATACTGGGCTCAATATCCTGGCGATGCTCCTGGGCGCTCCCCCGGATGGCTATGCCGAAACCCACCAGGCTTTTTTCGAGGTGATTGACAGGCAGGGCCCCGACGATTTTTT
The DNA here is from genome assembly GCA_049694275.1 of Anaerolineae bacterium. Taxonomy (GTDB): domain Bacteria; phylum Chloroflexota; class Anaerolineae; order UBA4142; family SHND01; genus JBAVQS01. The sequence continues at coordinate 3,222 of JBAVQS010000143.1, forward strand.
CAGCCTTGCCCAGGGGATCGAGCCGTACCTCGGGGGACTGAGCCTGGATCAGTTTCTGAGCTATCTTCGTTTGAGCGGGTGGGATTCGCACATCTTTATCAAATGTTTCCCCACGCTGCTCGACCAGGTCGGCTCTGCGACCGAGCGCCAGCAGGATGAAGTGCGGCGTGCCGTTGGGCAGTTGTGGAACCATTATTACTATATCGGCGACGAGTCGGATGTGCCGTTCGACCTGGGCATGCTCCTCTTTAAAATTGGCGATCACGCCGAGGCGCTCGATTTCTTTGATATCTCGCTCAAGCTCTTTGGCCCGGCCGCCAGCACCTATTATAACCAGGCCGTTTGCCTGTATCGTTTTGACCGGAATCAAGAGGCGCTGGATGCCGTCAACCGCGCGCTCGAGATCAACGCCGAAATGGAGCAGGCATACCGGCTGCGCGCCGGCATCCGCAAAGCATTGGGGGCAATGAACCAATGAATCACTGAGCAATGAACCAATGGATCATTGCCCCCATGGGTTCCCTTTCTCCCTTTTTACTTGTTTCCCGTGCACTCGTGCTATAATCCCCCCTGTGCCAGTTCGTTTACGCCGCGATGTATGGCTCCTCGCGCTCTGGGTGATCCTGTTTGCCGGCTGTCGTGCCTCCAGCGCCCCCACCGGTCCAGAAATCTCGCTCAATTTTGGGTTTGATCCCCCGACGATTGATCCGGCGCTTGTCACCGATCCGCCGTCGATTCAGGTGGACAATCTCCTCTTTCTCAATCTCGTCAACCTGCATGAGGAGGATGGCATCGCCGAGCCGGCGCTCGCCGCCAGTTGGGCCGTCTCAGGCGACGGGCAGACCTGGGAGTTTCACCTGCGCGATGATGTCTATTGGGTGGCCTACAACCCGGATACCAACAAAGCGGACAAAAAACGCGCTGTGACGGCGGATGATGTGGTGTACAGCGTGCGCCGCCTTTTTGACCCGCGCACCCAGTCCGCGTATGCGCCGCATTTTGCGTCGCTCCTCCGCAACGCGCTCCCGTTCAACAGCGCCGACCCGCGCTCAGCGCCGGCCGATCTCGACAAGATGGCGAACGTGCTCGGCGTCATTGCCAAGGATGCGCACACGGTCCAGTTCATTCTCTCGCGCCCGATGAGCGCTTTCCCCGCGCTGGCCGCGACCTGGTTGGGCCGCATTCAGCCGCAAGAGCCGATTGTCGAGAATGGCATCGACTGGGCCACGCCGGGTCTGTTATGGAGCAGCGGTCCGTACATGCTCGAAGGATGGGAGCATAACCAGTACATCCTGCTGCGGCGCAACCCATACTATTACGATGTCGCCAACGTCCAGATCGAGCGCCTGCGTTTTAAAATGATTCCCGATGTCTCTTCGGCGCTGGATTTCTATCTGGGCGGCGATCTGGATACCACCGATCCCTATGGCAGCATCGAGGGCGACCAGTTGGCGCGGGTTGCGGAGGACGCGACCCTTTCCCGAGATCAGCGTGAACTGCCTGGCCTCTGCTCTCAATACATCGGCTTTAATGTCAGCCAGCCCCCGTTCGATAACGTCCTGGTTCGCCGCGCTTTTGCAGCCGGACTGGACCGCCAGGCGTTGGTGAGCCAGGTGTTCAAGGGTGGGCAGTTGGCGAGCCACTTTACGCCGCCGGGCCTGGTGGCCTCGCCGGATATCTCGAAAACCCTGAGCATTGAATTCGACGCGCTGCAGGCGCGCACCCTGCTGGACCAATCGGGATGGGGCGCCGCGCACAAGGCGTTGCCCCAGATTGAATTTGGGATCAACACGAATGACACCTTTCACGCCATGGCGGTGGCCGCCAGTGGAAACTGGCAGGCGGCGCTGAGCGCCATCGTCCACGTCAATATCGACGAGTGGGGTGTCTATCTGGACAAGCTGCAAAAAACGCCCCCGAATCTCTTTCGGATGGGCTATTGCGCCGTCTATCCCGACGCGGCCAATTTCGCTTATGACGCCTTTCACTCGGGGGCGGAGCAGAACTGGACGCGGTGGTCCAGTCCGGACTATGACCGGTTGGTAGAGCAGGCGTCCCGCGAGACCGATGTCGTCAAACGCAGGGACCTTTATACCGCTGCAGAAAAGATTCTCGTTGCGGATCAAGCAGTGATCATCCCGATTCTCTGGAGCACCCGACTTTCGATTACCAACCCGCACATCCAGCGCACCTATGCCCTCCTGGAGGGGTACGAGCGGATCGAGCACTGGAAGGTCAATCGCTAATAGACGCATTTCCCGTTATAATGCAACCCATCTGGATTACACGTGGCAAAGGGTGTGCGTCACGTTTTTGGGTCCCTATTCGACGCAGGTCGAATTTGCTATGCGTTGCCGCGATTTTCCCAAAGGGATCCCTGCGGGACAATCGCCCTGGCAGGCCCCCTAAAATTCCGACGCATACGCGGCAAAAGGTCGCTCTTGACAACCGGTGTAACGTTATGATACGATTGCGCGAAATTTAACAGAGTCTGGCTCGAACCCTCCGATTAGTGATGGCTGGACCGGAACAGGACCCCGTGGTCAAGTGCTCTGTATGTCCTTGGAGGACGGCTGAATATGTCAGAAAATAAATGGTTAATTGGCGTTGTGGCTGTATTGCTGGTCGCACTATTAGGCCTTGTATGCGTTGGCATCGGCGCGCTGGTCTATTGCCCCACGCCCGGTAGCGTCTGCTCGGGTTTGCTGGGATCGTCTTCAACCGGCGGGAATCTCCCCAACAGCACCCCGCGCAGCGGAGCAGCAAACCCGACCGCGAAACCCCCGGTTTCGAGCACGACAAATGGCAAAGTGCTGCGGTTGCCGGGCGGCGTGGGCGGTGGGGGGGACCCGATTACCCTCGACCCTGCCATGGCGGGCGACGTCGATTCGGCGACCTATGTGATGGAGATCTTTAGCGGACTCGTTGCCTTTGACAAGGACCTCAAGATTGTGCCCGAACTGGCGCAGAATTGGGATACGAGCGCCGATGGCAAGGTCTATACCTTTCACCTGCGGCAGGATGCCAAGTTCCATGATGGACGTGTGGTTACAGCGCAGGATGTGAAATACTCGATTGAGCGCGCGGCCAATCCCCGGACGCGCTCGACGACCGCCCCGCTCTATCTCGGCGATATTACCGGTTTTAATGACCGGTATACCGGCAAGGCGACGGAGGTTGCCGGCGTCAAGGTAGTCGACAACTACACCGTCGAGTTTACCCTCGACCGTCCCGTGGCCTATTTCCTGGCCGAGTTGACCTATCCCTCCAGCTTTGTCGTCGACAAGAACAATGTCGAGGGCGCTTCGCAGCCCTGGTATCTCAAGCCGAACGGGACCGGGCCATTCAAGCTCAAGTCCTGGGAACAGGGTCAGCAGATCACTCTGCTCAAAAACGCCGATTATTACGGAAATCCAAAGCCCGGCGTCGATGAAGTGGACCTGATCCTCGGCGGCGGATCTTCCATGACGCTCTATGAGAACGGCGAGCTCGAAGGCGTCCGTGTGAGCGCCGCGGATATCGATCGGGTTCAGGACCCGTCCAATCCGCTCAACAAGGAATTGTCCACCTGGCCTCAATTGAGCACCGGCTTTCTCGTCTTTAACGTCAAGAAAGCGCCGTTCGACGATGTCAATGTTCGCAAGGCATTTGCCATGTGCGTGGACCGCCAAAAGCTGGTTACCGTGGTCGCCAAGAACATGGTGACCCCGGCCACGGGTATCCTGCCGCAGGCGTTCCCCGGGTTTAACCAGAACTTGCAGGGGATCCCCTACGACGCGACGCAAGCCAAGCAGTTGATCGCGCAGAGCAAATATGCTGGCAAGTTGCCCGATATCACCTGGAGTACCAGCGGCTCGGGCGGGACGACCGGCCCGGATACGCAGGCGATTGCGGAGATGCTCAAGCAGTGCGCCGGCGCGAATATCTCGATCGAGCAATCCGATTTTGCCACCTATCTGACGCAGATTACCGGCACGGATATTCAGCTCCAGATGTTTGACATTGGTTGGAGCGCCGACTATGCCGACCCGAACGATTTTTTGAATCTCTTGTTCCACTGCGGCAGCTCACAGAACTGGAGCGGCTATTGCAATCCGAACGTGGACAAGCTGATCGACCAGGCGAGCGTCGAGACCGATAACACGAAACGCGTCCAGCTCTATCAGCAGGCTGAGCAGATGATTATGAACGATGCGCCCGTGTTGCCGCTCACCTATGGCAAGGATTACTGGCTGTCCAAGCCGTATGTCCAGGGCTTTATTGATCCGCCGCTGATTATCTCCCGACTCAAGTATATCTCGCTCCAAAAGTAACCGGACCAGGCGCGGGCGACTCGCATCCGAGCGCCCGCGCCGCTTGCCCATTTTGCGATGCTCGCCTTTATCATTCGCCGGTTGTTGTGGTTGCCTGTACTGCTCTTGTTTATCTCGGTCGTGACCTTTGCCCTGGGGTTGTACGGGCCGGGCGACCCGGTGCAGGTCATGGTGGGATTAAAAGCGAATCCGACCATCATCGAACAGACCCGGCACGAGTTTGGCTTTGATCGGCCCGTTTACGAGCAATACCTGCTCTATGTCTGGAATGCGCTGCACGGCGACTTTGGTTATTCCATCGTTAAATACCAGGGACAGGCGGTCGGCGCGCTCATCGCCAACCGCTTGCCGGTGACCCTCCAGTTGAATCTGGTATCGCTCATCTGGAGCGTGCCGCTGGGGATTCTCCTCGGCGTTCTCTCTGCGCTCAAGCGGAATACCTGGATCGACCTGCTGGTGCGCGCCGTCGTCGTGGGGGGCATCTCTTTGCCAATCATTCTCTTGTTGCCCCTGTTGACCTTTGCCCTATCCCGCGATCATCCGTTTGGTCCGGTGAATATTGGCCCCTTTCTGCCTGTCGGCGGATGGGGGGGGATTTTCAGCAACAAGATGATCCTGCCCGCCTTTCTCGAAGGCTTGGGGACGCTCGCCGTCTTTACGCGTCAGACCCGCGCAGGCATGATTGAGGCGCTGGGCCAGGACTATGTGCGCACGGCGCGGGCCAAGGGACTGCGGGAGCGGATGGTCGTACTGCGTCATGCGTTTCGCAATGCCCTGATTCCCCTCGTCACCATTGTCGGCTTTATGATCGGCGGGCTGGTCGAGGGCTCGTTCCTGGTCGAGAACTGGTATGGAATCCCCGGCGTCGGGGCGCTGGCGTTCGAGTCGCTCTTGGCGCGGGACTATTATGTGATTATGGCCGTCACGCTGCTGATTGCAGCCGCGTACGGTCTGGCCAATCTCTTGATCGACGTTGCGTACGCCTTTGTCGATCCGCGCATCCGTTATGGGGGTTAGCTGTTAGCCATTGGCTGTTAGCTGTTAATGTTTAGCTGCGACTCAGTCCGTCGTTGTTACGAATCGCTAGCCGCTAACTGCTAATTGCTAATCGCTAACTGCTCTTGTATGGCTCAAGTAATTCCTGTCACCCGTCCCAAAACCGCGCAGGAGGGGATGCAATTGTCCCGTCCGGCCTGGTGGAATATGTGGCGGCGGCTGTCGCACAATATTCCCGCCATGCTCGGACTGGGGATTATTGTGCTGCTCCTGTTCACCGGCCTCGTCGGCCCGTTCTTGACGCCGTACGATTATGCGACGAACGACCTCGACCATGTCAACCAGGCGCCGAGTTTCCAGCATTGGATGGGAACGGATCCGCTCGGCCGCGATATGCTGACCCGGTTAGTTTACGGGGCGCGCTCGGTCATTTTTGTCATCGTCGTCGTCACCATTCTGGACCTGGTGCTGGGCCTGCCGCTCGGCGCGGCGGCGGGCTATTTTGGCGGCTGGGTCGATGGGCTCGTCTCGCGGGTGAGCGATTTCCTGTTCGCTTTTCCCGGCCTGCTGTTCATCTTTTTTGTCTCGGCAACCATCAAGCCGGGGATCATCGCCTGGATGAGAGGGATCGGGCTGGCCGGATTTGTCAAAACAGGCTATGCCGATTATCTTGTCGTCATGGCGGCGCTGGGGATTGTCGGTTGGGCCGGCCTGGCGCGCCTGGTGCGCGGGCAAATCCTCTCTCTGCGCGAAAAAGAGTTTGTCCTGAGCGCGCAGGCCATCGGCTTGCCAAGTTGGAAAATCATATTAAAATACCTTATCCCAAACGCCATTTCGCCAATCATCGTCGCGCTCTCGATGGGGATGGGGGGAATCGCGTTGACGGAAGGGATTCTGAGCTACCTCGGCGTGGGCCTCCAGCCGCCCAATCCGAGCTGGGGCAATATTATTGCGGACAACGCTCCGCTGCACTGGCGCGATTGGCCCGCCATGTTGTGGCTGGTGCTCGCGCCCGGTTTTGTTCTGGCGGCCGTGGTGTTCGCTTTTAATTTTCTGGGCGATGGGTTGAACGAGGCGCTCAATCCGGAAATCTATTAATCTCAGATTTCAGATTTCGGATTTCAGATTTGTCCTTTGAATCTACTAGTACTCCGTCACATGGATCCTGCACAGTTGTCATTCCGAGCGTAGCGAGGAATCTCGCTAACACAAAGAAGATGTCTCGCTTCGCTCGACATGGCAAAATTAATGTGACAGACTGCTCGCTCAGTAGATTACGAAAACACAGGTAGTGAATCTGAAGCCCACATTCTAGAATCTGAAATCTCAAGGGGTCTTATGGGCATTTTGCTTGACGTGCGGAATCTCAAAACAGAATTCCACACACAGGACGGTGTGGTCCACGCGGTGAACGGCGTATCGTTTGTCGTCGAAGAGGGCGAGACGTTGGGTCTCGTCGGCGAATCGGGCTGTGGCAAGTCAGTCTCGATGCTTTCCATCATGCGGCTCATCCCGATGCCGCCCGGCAAGATTGCCAGCGGCGAGGTTCTGTTCCAGGGGCAGGACCTGCTCAAGCTCAACGACGAAGAGATGCGGCAGATTCGCGGCAACAAGATCGCGATGGTGTTTCAGGATCCGATGACCTCGCTCAATCCGGTGCTCACGATCGGGCGGCAGATCACAGAGTCCCTGGAACTGCACCTGGGAATGACGCGCGAGCAGTCACGGAAGCGCGCCGTCGAGCTCTTACAGATGGTCAATATCCCCGAGGCGTCGGGCCGGCTCGACGATTTTCCGCACCAGTTCTCGGGCGGCATGCGCCAGCGCGTGATGATCGCAATGGGGCTCTCGTGCTCGCCGCAGCTCTTGATCGCCGATGAGCCGACCACGGCGCTCGATGTGACGATTCAGGCGCAGATTGTAGATATCGTCAAACGGCTCAAGCGCGAACTGGGCATGGCGATTATCTGGATTACGCACGACCTGGGGGTCATTGCCGGTCTCGCCGACCGCATCAATGTGATGTACGCGGGGTTTGTGGCCGAGACCGCGGGCAACAAAGAGATCTTTGCCAATCCGCTCCACCCCTATACCCTGGGTCTCCTCGGCTCGATCCCCCGCCTGGACGAAAGCCGCAAGGCGAAACTGACGCCGATCGAAGGGCTGCCGCCGGACTTGATCTCCATGCCCAAGGGATGCCCCTTCTATGATCGCTGCCGCTTTCGCACCGACAAATGTATTGACGAAAACCCTGCGCTGCTGCCCGTAGGCGTCCGGCACTGGTCTGCCTGCTGGAACTGGGAAGAAGTGAAAAAGGCGCGCGAAACCGCACCGACGATTCGCCAGGCGACACCCGCCTAATCGATAAGGATAAATGGATATGGCAACGCCAGTACAAACAATGACGAGTGACAAGCCTGCGCAGAGCAAGATTTTGCTCGAGGTGCGGGGCCTCAAGAAATATTTTCCGATCATGCAGGGGATCGTGCTCCAGCGCCGCGTCGCCGATGTCAAAGCGGTCGACGGTATTGATTTCTTTGTTCGCGAGGGCGAGACGCTGGGCCTGGTCGGCGAATCGGGTTGCGGCAAATCTACGACCGGCCGCACGATCTTGCAGCTGTATCGCCCCACGGAAGGGCAGGTGCTCTTTCGGGGCAAGGACCTGGCCAAGCTCAAGGGCGAGGAACTGCGCAAGATGCGCGCTGATATGCAGATGATTTTCCAGGACCCATATGCCTCGCTCAATCCGCGCATGACAGTCGGCGACATTATCGGCGAGCCGCTGGAGGTGCACAACATTGTCAAGGGCAAGGAAAAGAAAGACCGCGTCATGGAGCTCTTGCAGATCGTGGGGTTGAACCCGTATTTTATCAACCGCTACCCACACGAGTTCTCCGGCGGCCAGCGCCAGCGCATCGGCGTCGCCCGCGCCCTCGCGGTCAATCCCGACTTTATTGTCTGCGACGAGCCGATCAGCGCGCTCGACGTCTCCATCCAGGCGCAGATTATCAACCTGCTGGAAGAGCTCCAGGGCAAATTCAACCTCACCTATCTCTTTATTGCCCACGACCTTTCGGTGGTCCGTCATATCTCGGACCGCATCGCCGTCATGTATCTGGGCAAGATCATGGAGCTCACCGACCGCACAACGCTCTACGACAATCCGCTGCACCCCTATACGCGCGCCCTCCTCTCGGCCGTGCCGATCCCTGACCCGGTCATCGAAGAGAAACGCGAGCGCATCATCCTCACCGGCGATGTCCCCTCGCCGGTCAATCCGCCGAGCGGGTGCCGGTTTCACACCCGCTGCCCGCTGGCGATCCCGATCTGCAAGCAGATCGAGCCCGAGTGGCGCGATGTCGGCGGCGAGCACTATGTCGCCTGTCACGTGGTCTAAAGCATATTCAGGTAGGGGCGAGCCGCCGGCTCGCCCCTACTCCATCAGGTACGAGTTATGACGATAGAAACTGCCGAGATAACCGCATTAATCAGCGGCGATGAGCTGTCCGCAATGGGCGATATTGGCCCTTGCGAGCTGGTCGCCGGGAGAATTGTGCCAATGAGCCCTACCGGAAGCCGGCATGGTAGTATCGAGTTGAATTTCGGAGAAATGCTGCGGTCTTTTGTGCGACCTCGCAAACTAGGCCGGGTCAAAGTCGGCGAGGTGGGCATCTATATCCGCCGCAACCCCGACACGATCCGCGCCGCCGACGTCCTCTACCTTTCGGCTGAGCGCGCGGCCCGGCTCGGTCCATCCGCTTTTCTCGACGTTGCACCCGATCTGATTGTCGAGATCCTCTCCCCGGACGACCGCTGGCAGGAGGTCATGCACAAGCTGCGCGAGTATTTCGAGATCGGCGTCCGACTGGTCTGGGTGGTAGACCCGGAAGAGTGCGTCGTCTATGCCTATCGCTCGTTGACCGATGTCCGCGCGTTCCATGAGCAGGATAACCTGCCCGGGGACGATGTACTGGCCGGCCTGAGCGTTCCCGTTGCGCCGCTGTTTGAAGAGTAAGGGGGAGCGGCATTTATATTTTCTTGACTTGAGATTTGGATTGTGTTATAGTAACGTCAGTTGTGACCCTCGGGACGCCTTTCGTTGACCGGTTGTTTCGTTTCCCCTTAATTAATCTTGGCTCGATACTAACGACTCACTGACCTTTTCCGATAGGAGGTGATGCCTAGCACCAATGACGGTTTGCTAACCCATCTTCCGCGATTGCGGAATCTGTACGCAAGTACATTTATACTCCAGGAGGAGAAGAGATGAAAAAGTTGTTCCTATTCGCGGTGGTTGCCACCCTGTTGGCGCTGGCCGTCGTAGGCTGCACCACCCCGGTGACCCCGGCCGCCCCGGCCGCCCCGGCGACCGTGATCGTCCAACAGACGGTCATCGTCCAGGGCACCCCGCAGATTGTCGAAAAGGTTGTTACGGCTACCCCCGTCCCGCCGACGGCGGCGCCGACTAAAGCCCCGGTTGCAGCCAAGGATACGATCGTTCTTGGGATGGCTCAGGAGCCCGATACCCTCAACCCCTTTATCGGCTCGATGATGGCCCGCACCCTCGTGACCGCAGCGATCTTTTCGGGCTGCGTCTCCCAGGATGAAAAGACGAACTGGGTGCCCATGCTCTGCGAAAGCGTCCCGACACTGGATAACGGTGGCGCGGTATTCACGGGCACCGGCGCCGATCAGCAGCTCGTCGTCACCTTCAAGTTCAAGGCCGGTCTGAAATACCATGATGGCACCCCGTTCAAGGCTTCCGACGAAGTCTTTGGCTGGAAGACCTACATGGACCCGGATTTCCCGGCGACGGACCGCTCGTTCGCGTACAAGATCTACAAGATCGAGGCGCCGGATGACCTGACTTACAAGGTCACCTTCATGAGCGAGAACCAGGCGCACCAGGCCGCCGCTGGCACGCTCAAGGGCGATGTCAACTTTGCCGCGTTCAAGGGCGATTTCGGCCCGGACGGCATGGGCTTTGACACCTGGAAGGGTCCGGTCATCGATCCCATCTACTTTACCGCCGACTATTACATGCCCGAGCATATCCTGGGCAAGATGAAGGCCGCGGATATCGAAAAGAGCGATTTCTCCAAAAAGCCGGTCGGCATCGGCCCCTACATGCTCAAGGAATGGCAGCCGGCACAGCAGCTCACGTTGACCGCCGTCGCCGATAGCCCGCTCAAGCCCAAGATCAAGAACGTCGTCTTCCGTTTCATCACGGATTCGAGCTCGGAACTGGCCGCCCTGCAAAAGGGTGAAATTGACGGCGCGACCCAGATCGGTCTCGACGTCGATTCCTCCCCGGACCTCGACAAGCTCGACAAGACAATGTATCGCGTCGATTACACCCCCGGCTATCAGTGGGAGCATCTCGACCTGAACACCACCGCCTTCCCGTTCGATAACGTCCACGTTCGCAAGGCGCTGGCGTATGCGACCAACAAAAAAGAAATCACCGACAAGCTCTATTATGGCAAGGTCAAGCCGGCCGATAGCTGGCTGCCCGATTTCCACTGGGCGTACGGCGGCGACCAGCTCGTCCGCTACGACTATTCGGTGGACAAGGCCAAGGCCGAGCTCACCGCTGCCGGTTACGACTGCACCAAGAACCCCTGCGTGGACAAGAGTGGCAAAAAACTCGAGTTCACGCTCATCACCACCGACCGCAAGGACCGCCAGGCTCTGGCCCAGGTGCTCCAGGCGGAGTGGAAGCTAGTGAACATGGGCGTCAACCTGCAGTTCCTCTATGGTCGCGGTCTGTTTGCCACCTGCACGTCCGGCACAGATGCTCCGCTGAACTGCCGCACGTACCAGGCCGCGATGTACACCTGGGTCTCGGGTGATGATCCGGATGTGTCGTCGCTCTACACCTGCAAGAGCATCCCAAGCAAGGCCAATGGCTATTCCGGCCAGAACACCCCCGGCTTTTGCGACAAGACGTTCGACCAGCTCTCGCAGCAGTCCACGGGCGATGCGACCATCGCCATCTCGCACGCCAAGCGCGCGCCGCTGGTGCAGCAGATGCAGCATATCTGGACAGATGCCGTCCCGGTGATCCCGCTCAAGGCTAATGCCAATGTCACCGTGTGGTCCACCCATCTGAAGGGCGCCACCGGCGTGCCGACCTCCATCGGCGAGACATGGAACATTGCTTCCTGGGAGTGGGTGACCCAGTAAACCGGCTGCTGATTTGTAGCTGATGACCTTTCAGGAGTGCAAGCGCGATGTTGCGCTTGCACTCCTCATTGCGAATCGATTGTAAGGATCAGGTTTATGCGCAACTTTATCATTCGTCGACTCTTTCAGGCCTTTATCCTTCTCTTTTTTATCTCGGCCCTCATCTATTTCATTCTCAACCTGGTCCCGGGCGGCCCCTTTGATCTGCTCAAGACCTCGAACCCGCGCGTCACCCAGGACCACATCAACCGCCTGAATGCGCTGCTCGGCCTCAACCAGCCGTGGTACGAGCGCTATTTCATCTGGCTTGGCAACCTGGCGCAGGGGAACTGGAGCAATTCGTGGACCGTTTCGGCCGGGCGGCCCGTAGCGGAGCTCATCATGAACCGTCTCCCCTATACGGTCCTCTTGATGGGACTTTCCCTGATCATCTCGATCATCGTCGCCGTGCCCATCGGGGTCTATTCGGCCGTCAAACAGTACTCGTGGGCGGATTATCTGGTGACCGGCCTCTCCTTTTTTGGGGCCTCGATGCCGACCTTTTTCTTTGGCATCTTGATGATTGTCATCTTTGCTGTGGGCCTGGGGTGGTTCCCCGCCGCGGGGGGGGTGGCTGCCCCCGGGCTGCCCGGGAATATTGTCGACGTGCTCCGGCGTACCTTTTCGTTGGGCGCCACCAACCCGGAGCTTGCGGGGCGCGAATTTGAAATCTTTATCGACGGCCTCAAGCACCTGGTAATGCCCGCAACCGTCCTGAGCCTCTTTAACCTGGCCGGCTTTAGCCGTTTTGTCCGTTCCAGCATGCTCGAAGTGCTCAAGCAGGACTATATGCGCACGGCGCGCGCCAAGGGGGTGGCGGAGCGCGTGGTGATTCTCAAGCACGGCCTGCGCAACGCCCTGATTCCGGTCGTGACCATCATCATGCTCTCCATTCCTGGCCTCTTTGCCGGCGCAATCGTGACCGAAACGATTTTCTCGTGGCCGGGCATGGGCCGCCTGTTCCTGGATGGCATTGCCCAGGTCGATTGGTCCCTGGTGCAGGGCATCCTGGTGATCGAGGCGTTTCTGGTCGTCTCGTGCAATTTGCTGGCGGACATTATGTACGCCGTCATCGACCCGCGGATTCAATACGGCTAGGGTTGGGGGAAAGAACGAGTATGGCAACGACAGCGACTCCTGCAGTCCCTTTTCAAGAAGAGATCGTCCTTGAGGAGAAATCCCTCAGCACATGGGGGATGGCGTTTCGACGCCTCTTGCGTCACCGGCTGGCGATCGTGGGCATGATCGTGCTGGGCCTGTTCGTGGTCCTCTCGCTGCTGGCGCCCTATATCGCGCCGTACGAGTTTGACGCGATCGACCTTTCTAACATGTTTGCGCCCCCTTCGGCCGCGCACCTGCTCGGCACCGATCCGCTGGGCCGCGACATTCTGACCCGTCTGTTGTACGCCGGCCGCATCTCGCTGACTATCGCGCTCGTCGCGGCGGTCCTCTCCACCGTGATCGGCGTTCTCATCGGCGCGGTCGCCGGTTATTTCGGCGGCTGGGTGGACCTGCTGCTGATGCGCTTTACGGACATCATGCTGACCCTGCCCGTCCTGCCCCTGCTCCTGATCGCGTCGCAGAGCCTGCGACAGTTCGTCCAGTTGCAGCAGCTCTTTGGCGACCTCCTCAGCGTATCGATTATCATCATCATCAACGTCGTCTTTGGCTGGATGACGGTCACGCGCCTCCTCTATGGATCGGTCCTCTCGCTCAAGCAGTCCGAATTTGTCGAGGCGGCGCGCGCCCTCGGCGCCTCCAACTGGCGCATGATCACGGTGCACCTGGTGCCCAATTCGCTCGCTCCCATCATCGTGGCGACGACGCTGGACTTTGGCGCGATCGTAGTTTATGAAGCGACGCTGAGCTTTCTCGGTTTCGGCGTCACGCCGCCGACGCCGAGCTGGGGCAATATGCTGACCGACGTCGAGCGCTATATGGTGCGCGACCCGATGCTGGCGATCTATCCTGGATTGTGCATCTTTCTCACCGTGCTTGCGATTAATTTCATCGGCGATGGGCTGCGCGATGCGCTCGACCCCCGCCTCAAAATCTAAATCAAAAGATAAGGGTGGCAGCGCACACGGTGTGCGCTGTCGCCTGATCAACAGCCTTGGCAACGAATACTCCCAAACCGTCGCTTCTCCAGGTCAACAATCTCAAAACCTATTTCTATACGTCGGATGGCACCGTCCCGGCGGTGGATGGGGTCACTTTCGAGATTCGCGAAGGTGAGACGCTCGGCATCGTCGGCGAATCGGGGTGCGGCAAATCCGTCACCGCCCTTTCGGTCATGCGCCTGATCGCGTCTCCCGGCAAAGTTATCGAGGGCGAGGTTATCTTTGAGGGCGAGAATCTGCTCAAGCTGCCGGATAGCGCGATGTATCACATCCGCGGCGGCAAGGTCTCGATGATCTTTCAAGAGCCGATGACCTCGCTCAATCCGGTCTATACCATCGGCGACCAGATCGCCGAGGCGCTCATCATTCACCAGGGCATGACGAAGGATGCGGCGCTCAAGCGCGTGGTCGAACTGCTCAAGCGCGTCCGCATCCCGGAAGCGGAAAAGCGGTTCAAATCATTTCCCCACGAGATGTCGGGCGGCATGCGTCAGCGCGTCATGATTGCGATGGCGATGGCCTGTTCGCCCAGCCTGATGATTGCGGATGAAGCGACGACCGCGCTCGATGTGACTATCCAGGCTCAGATTCTGGAACTGATGCGGGAATTGCGCGAGAGCATGGGGCTTGCCATTGCGCTGATTACGCACGACCTGGGCGTGGTCGCCGAAATGGCCGACCGCGTCATCGTTATGTATGTGGGCAAGATTGTCGAAGAGGCAGATGTCTATACCCTCTTTAAATCGCCCAAGCATCCCTACACCCAGGCGCTCCTGGGCAGCATCCCGACGCTCCAGACCAATCACGAGCAGCGCCTGAATACAATCGTGGGCACCGTTCCCAACCTATATCGCGCGCTGCCGCCCGGCTGCCGGTTTGCGCCGCGCTGCCCGTTCGCGTTTGACAAGTGCCGCGAGGTCGAGCCCCCACTCATTCGCGTGGGAAACAACCAGACGGCGCGCTGCTGGCTGTACCAGCCCGAGGCCGATTTCAAACCGCCGCAAGCGCAGGCGATTCCCGCGACGCAGGCCCAATAATATATACGGATGGATGATATGATTGCAAACGGAAATGCCCTCTTGTCGGTTCGAGACCTGGTCAAATATTATCCCATCAAAGGCGGGTTGCTTTCGCGCACGGTCGCCAATGTGCGCGCAGTCGATCATATATCGTTTGATATTCAACAGGGCGAGACATTTGGACTCGTCGGCGAATCGGGGTGCGGCAAGACGACCACCGGGCGGACCATCCTGCGCCTTGTCCCGCCAACCTCCGGCCAGGTCATTTACGAGGGCAAGGATTTCTTCAAAATGAGCGGCGGGGACCTGAAAAAGGCCCGGCGCAATATGCAGATCATCTTTCAGGACCCCTTTGGCTCGCTCGACCCGCGCTTGCCGGTCGGCGCGATCATTACCGAGGGCCTGGAGATTCATGGCATGGGGAACAAGAGCGAACGTGAGGACCGGTTGCGCGAGGTCATGAAGCGGGTCGGCCTGCGTCCCGAATACGCCCGGCGCTATCCGCACGAATTTTCGGGAGGCCAGCGCCAGCGTATTGGCATCGCCCGTGCGCTCATTCTGCGCCCCAAGTTTGTCGTCGCCGATGAGCCGGTCTCGGCGCTTGATGTCTCCATCCAATCGCAGGTGCTGAACCTGCTCAAGGACCTGCAAAAGGAATTTGATCTGACCTACCTCTTCATCGCCCATAACCTGGCGGTGGTCAAGTACATCAGCGATCGGATCGGCGTCATGTACCTGGGCAAGATGTGTGAGGTCGCGCCGGCGGATGCCGTCTATACCGAAGCGTTACATCCCTATACCCAGGCCCTGGTCGCCGCGATTCCACAGCCCGATCCCACCCTCCGCAAAAAACGCATGATTCTCACCGGCGATATTCCTTCCCCCGTCAACCCGCCGCCGGGCTGCCGCTTTAACACCCGCTGCCCGATTGCCCGACTCGATATCTGCGCCAAGCAAGAGCCCGAGCTGCGCGAGATCAAACCGGGGCATTTCGCAGCCTGTCACGCCATTGGCGATTGGGCCTGAAACGAGACCCTCAGGGCCTCAGTCCCACGCACGATGTGAGACTTGCAAACCCTGCGGGTCGTTCCTTGATGCAATTGATGGATCGCCGCACCTTTTTACGCCTCGCGGCGGGTAGCGCTGTTCTTCTCTTCCAGGCTGCCTGTCAGTCTTTCAGCATGCCCGCGCCCGGGCCGAGCGCGACCGGCACTGCCGCTCCGGCTGCGCCGTCGCCTGCTGGCGCCACGACCGGTCCCGTCCAATCGGGCGCGCCGACCATCGATCCGAACCTGGCGCACCCGCGCCTGGACCTGCCGCTCTCCATGCAGACAACGCCGATCGAGCATTTTTACGTCACCACATATTCGGATACCATCCCGGGGTTCGATCCCGCGATGTGGTCGTTCAGTCTCGATGGGCTGGTCGAGCGCCCGCTCAAATTCACATTTGACGAATTGCGAGCGCGGCCGGCGGTCGAGCTGATGCGCACGCTCGAATGCATTGGCAATCCGATTGGCGGTGGGCTGATTAGCAATGGCGCGTGGAAGGGAATCTCGCTCAAGTCCCTTCTCCAGGAGGCAGGGGTCAAACCGGGTGCGCAATACCTGATTATGGACGGGGCGGATGAGTACTATACCTCGGCGCCGTTGGAATTGGGATTGACCGATGCCGCGATGCTGGCCTATGAGCTGAATGGCAAGCCGTTGACCCCGGAACATGGGCGTCCGATACGGGTCTTGCTGCCCGGTCTGTATGGGCAAAAGCAACCCAAATGGGTCACGCACATTCAGGTAGCCGATCATTCGGAAAAGGGGTATTGGGAGAAAAAGGGTTGGTCCGATACCTGTATCATTCAACCCAACTCGCGCATCGACCGCCCACTGGACGACAACGTGCTCACCGGCAAGCCGGGTGATATTTTCACGATTACCGGTATCGCCTTTACCAGTTCGCCGGGGGTAGCCCGGGTCGAGGTGAGCACGGATGGGGGCAAGAGCTGGCAGGATGCCACGCTCACGCGTGCGCCGGACCCGGATACCGGCTATGTCTGGACGCAGTGGGGTTATGATTGGCCGCTGCCTGCCAGCGGTCAATATACACTCATGTCTCGCGTGACCGACAAGGCCGGCAATACGCAAGGGGACCCGAGCCGGCACATTTTTTTCCTTGCTTTTCCGAACGGCAGCAACGCCGTCGAAACGGTCGTCGTCCGCGTGCAGACAGGATAACATGACAAGAGATGATTGCTCAGGATAAGGTTCAGGTTAATCTCCGGGGGCTCTTGCTGGCCCTGTTGACGCTGATCGTCGCGATTATTTACGGCACCGGCGCGTTCGCCAACGGCGACCCGCTCTGGTTCCTACCTGTTTTTACGGCCAGGCCCATCCGCATCGTCGTCACCGACAAGGGGTGCAAGGTCGAGCTGTTTGAAGGGGAAAAGGGCTTTGACGATATCTACCTGGCCGTCAATGAGAGCCTGACTCAACTGGATGGGGTGAATGAGCAGTTCGGGTTTGGGCAGGGGAGTGTCCAGGCATACCGCGACGCCGAAAGGGTGGTGGAGCTGTTTTATCCGGCGCCGGTGACGATTCATACCAATTACCGGTTCGGCCATCCCGATTCCCTGTTCATTCCCATCAGCGGCTATTTTGCGAATTCGCGCGCAGTCTTTGGTGGGCTGAACGGAGATTATTGGGCCGGCGCGCTGCGAATCAAATCGCTTGCCCGCATTGCCGGCGCGGCCAAGCAGGTGCAATGCACCCTGCAACAGCCCCAAGGTCCCTGAGGGTCTACTTGACAGTCCATGGATTTGCAATTATCCTCTAGTATCGCGGCATGAGGATAGTTGACCGGATGCCAATACCTGTTGTACAATGCCGCCCCAAACCAATCGAGTGGGACTGCCGCTCGTCAAGGAGGTGATCGCCGAGATACAATCCTATACTGGAACTGCCCCAAATGTACCTTGTTCGGCGTAGAAACTCCAAAAAATACGCCGGACCCATTTTCAGGAGGAGAAGCAAATGTTCACCAAAAAGTTTTTGGTGTTAGTGGTGGTGGCGCTGGCGCTCGTGGCGCTGGTTGCTTGCAACACCCCGGCCGCGCCGACCTCGGCCCCCGCGACCTCGGCCCCGGCTGCGACGTCCGCCCCGGCCGCGACCTCGGCCCCGGCTGCGACGTCCGCGCCCGCCGCGACTGCCGCCCCCAAGGCCGGCGTCAAGGTCCTGCGCCTCGCGCGCGGCACCTATCCGGACGTGCTCGATCCGCAAAAGTCCTCGTATGGTATCGAGATTGAATTCCTCAAGCTCACCTACGAAGGCTTGCTCGCCATCGACGAGAAGGGCAACATTGGCCCAGGCTCTGCCGACAAGTGGACCACCTCGCCCGACGGCACCAAAATGACCTTCCACATTCGCGATGGTCTCAAGCGCGTCGATGGCACCGCCATCACCGCCAAGGATTTCGAGTATGCGCTCAAGCGCGAAGTGGACCCGAACGTCCCCGGCAAGCAGTACACCTCGATTCTCTATGATGTCAAGGGCGCCGAAGATCTCGACAATTTCGACCCCAAGACCGGCACAAAAGCGGACCTCGACAAGCTGTGGGCTAACTATGGCGTCAAGGCGCTCGACAACTCGAACCTCGAAGTGACCTTCAAGAACCCCGTTGGTTTCTGGCAGTACATCGCCTACACCTGGGTCACCTATCCCACCTTCCAGGCGAATGTGGACAAGGACCCGGATAACTGGTGGACCAAGCCGACAGGTCACAACGGCAACGGCCCCTACATCCCGACGGTCATGGACCAGGGCAAAAAGATCGTTTACACTGCCAATCCGAATTACTGGCGCGGCAAGCCCAAGATCGACCGCATCGAAGTGAACTATACGACGGACCCAACCGTTTCGTTCGAAGCCTACAAGAAGAGCGAAGTGGACCTCGACGGCAACGTCGTGGCTGAGCAGCTCGGCCAGATCACCGCCGATGCCACGCTCACGGGTGAAGAGGCTCGTTTCCCGGCCGCCATCACGCAGGGTCTTGCTTATAACATTACCCGCAAGCCCTTTGACGATATCAACGTTCGCAAGGCCTTCTCGGCCGGGTTTGACCGCTCAGGCTGGATCACCAATGTCACCAAGGGCATTGGCAAGCCGTACACCCGCTGGGTTCCGCCCGGAGTCCCCGGTGCACAGCCCGACAAGCCCGGCGTGCCCGCGTATGACGCCAAAGCTGCCGTCCAGTTGCTAGTAAGCAATGGCTATGCCGCCAAGGAGAGCACGGCGGACAAGCCCAAGGTGGACTGCGCCAAGCTGGGCGATATCAAACTGACCTACGCGGCCACCACCGTCAACCATGCCCGCTTCCAGTACATCGCCGGCAACTATGCCAAGGTGTTTGGCTGCCCGATCACGTTGGACCCGGTCGATCCGACCGTGTTCACCTCCCTGACCAAGGATGTCAAGACGAATCCGTTGATCTCGCGCCAGGGCTGGATCCAGGACTATCCGCACCCGCAGAACTGGCTGAGCGTCTACTGGACCTGCGGCGGTTTCGCCAAGCGCTATGGCTACTGCAGCAAGGCGTTTGACGCGCTGACCGGCAAGGCCGACCAGACGCTCGACCTGACCGCGGCGATCGCGCTCTATCAGCAGGCCGAAGACCAGTTGACCGCGGATGTTCCTTCCGGTTTTACCGATTACTCTGAGAACATCTACCTCATCAAGCCGTGGCTCATCGGCCCCAAGGACCACACCGGTTCGAGCGACGCCGAATGGGCAGGCGAGTGGGGTCCGGTCTGGACGTACGACATCGACCTCTCCAAGGTCCCGTCGAACTATCCGACCAAGTAACCTTCGTATAACGTAAGTTCGGTACGAAATTCTGGCTGGCGGTGAGCAATTGCCGCCAGCCAGAAACTAGCTTCAATACCTTATGGAATGTCATTTCGACCGTAGGGAGCCGATTAGGTCCCTTTGGGAAAATCTCGCCAGCGCAAAGAGAGATTCTTCACTGTGTTCAGAATGACAAGCGTATGTGTGACGGCGATTGCTCGCCGCCAGCCCGCAGTGAACTTGATTACGGAATGTCATTTCGACCGTAGGGAGAAATCCCGCTAGCGCAAAGAGAGATTCTTCACTGTGTTCAGAATGACAAGCGCGTGTGTGGTCTAAGCCTTAATTGATTGGAAGGGTAGATACAAGATGGGTAGATACGTGGCCCGGCGCATCCTGTGGATGATTCCCGTCCTCTTTTTTGTCACCCTGATTACCTTTATCATTATGCATGCGACCCCCGGCGGTCCCTGGGATACCAACCCGGACAGCCGGACGAATGATCCGCGCGTCCAGGACCGATTGAATCGCCAGTATGGGCTGGACCTGCCGCTCTTTTTCAATCCAGAGGCCGCACAAAAGGCGATTGACACAGGCGCAGGCCCGCTCCAATCGCTCGGCGAGTTTTTCCACGGCCAATTTTGGGTCTATCTCTGGGATCTGGCGCATGGCGACCTGGGGCCCTCGTATCGTTTTCGCGGACAGGAGGTGACCAGCATCCTCTTTACCCCGCCCTCCGGCAAGCCCGCGTGGGAGAGCAAGTTTGGCACCACAGTTATGCTCGGCGTGCTGGCAATGATCTTTGCCCTCTGCGTGGGATTTCCCCTCGGGTTGATCGCCGGCTTGAAACAGAACACGCTGATTGACAATGGGAGCCTGTTTATTGCGACAGTTGGATATGGTGTGCCCAATTTTGTTACCGGTATTTTCTTTATTCTGATCTTTGCCTCCTGGCTGGGTTGGATTCGTGTGATGGATTTCGACTATTGGGATCGCTGGCAATCCTGGATTCTCCCGGCGATCACATTGGGAATTCCCACCGCGGCGTATGTGGCGCGTCTCACCCGCTCGAGTGTCATCGAAGTGATGCGCCAGGATTATATTCGCACGGCGCGCGCCAAAGGACTTTCGGAACGCGTCGTCGTCTTTCGCCACATTGTCAAGAACGCGCTCATCCCGGTTGTGACTTATGTCGGGCCGGCGCTCGCCGCGCTGGTCACCGGCTCTTTTGTCATCGAGACTCAGTTCAGTGTGAGCGGCATCGGGCAGTTGTTTATCGATTCGATTAGCCGCCGCGATTACACGGTGATTCTGGCGCTCACACTGATTTATGCGTTCCTGGTGGCGTTTTTCAATCTCGTCGTGGATATTGTTTACGGGTTCCTCGATCCGCGGATCAAGGTGGGGGGGTAACATGGCACAAGCGATTACTATCGACCAGCAGGCGGCGCTGCAGCGCCAGTTTGCCATGCGCAAACCGGCGAGTTTGTGGCAGGATGCCTGGCGGCGGTTGATTCGCAACCGGGCGTCGGTCGCCGGGCTGGTCATCCTTGCGATACTGGCGCTTGTCGCGATACTGGCGCCGGTGCTCGCGCCCCATGCCCCTCAGCAGATGTTCGACGGGGAGACCTACCGCCAGGCTACCTGGGTCAACCTGCCGAATGACCCGGCGCACACCGGCGATCCGCGGTTCATTCTCGGGACCGACACAATCGGCCGGGATGTGCTTTCGCGAGTGATCTACGGCGCGCGCACTTCGCTGGCCGTCGGCTTTATTCCGCTTTTCTTTATCCTCTTGATCGGCACTTCCATTGGCATGTTCGCCGGGTACCGAGGGGGGCGGGTCGATAACCTGCTGATGCGCTTTACCGACATCGTCTATGCCTTTCCGGACATCCTGTTTTTTATCATCATGATGACCGCGCTGCGGGATACCTGGCTCGGGCAATTGCTCAACGGCTTTTTCCTGTTGTTCGTCTCGCTGGCGCTCGTCTCCTGGGTTAACGTCGCGCGCCTGGTGCGCGGCCAGGTACTGTCGATCAAAGAGAAGGAATATGTCGAAGCGGCGCGCATGATTGGCGCTTCGCCGATACGGATCATGATGAGCCACATCTTTCCCAATGCCCTGGCCCCGCTCATTGTCGCCGCGGCATTCATCGTCCCGAATGCCATTCTGACCGAAGCCCTTCTGGGCTTTTTGGGTGTGGGCGTGCGGCCGACGACCGACCCTTTTGCCCCTTTCCCGACCAGTTGGGGGATGCTCCTTTTGGAGGGCAAGGTGGCAATCGAGACGCAGGTCTGGTTGTTGATTGCGCCGGCGGCCTGTGTGGCGATTGTCATGCTTGCCTTTACCTTTATCGGCGATGGGTTGCGCGATGCGCTCGATCCGATGATGAAAGGCAACAGCTAGTTCACCGGTTGCACAAGAAAAGCGGCTTTCAAAACCGTCAAGGTTTTGCAAGCCGCTTGTTTATGGACTCGCCTGCCCCGGATTCGGGCCGGGGCGGGCGATCAGGATCCAGTCCACATCCTGGGCCAACCCCGTGGCCTGGGGGTTGAGCTTTAATATCCGGGGATCGTATTGATCAGGGGAGGGGACCGGATTGGACATGACATCCTGCCCGCGCTGGTAGCGCTGGTTGGAGAGGATGGCCTTGAGCAGGGCCAGGCGCGCGGAAAAAATCAAGCCCAGGCCCAGTCCATTCGTTGTCGCAAACGTCCCCGAGTGGAGCGTCACCTGGTCGTAGGCGTCAATAAAGCGGAGCCCGCCATCGCTCCGCCGGACCAGTTTGTAGGCGGTGCGTGTCTCACCATCCTGGGTCTCTTTGACCGACCAGAGGTGCGGCTTGTCGTCGAGCGGGATAATGGCGATTTCCACCGGCTTGTTGGGCTCTATTGTCATCAGTCGCGGCTCCGACTGCCGCAGGTCATTCTCATCATAGGCATAAATCTCACGGCGCTGGCTGGTAATCTCCTGGATGTAGGAAACCAGCCCATTCGTCAGCTCGGGCTTGACGACGATGAGTTGGAGCAGGTTCTTGCCGAGCGCAATATCGACGACCGGTTTCTCCAGCGAAGGGTAGATATACTGGAAATCGATCGTCGCCCCTTCCAGATTGTCTCCCGCCTGCAGCGGCCGGTAACCGGAAGCGTTGGGAGGGATGGGAGTGGTGAGGGCAAAGGCGTCCGGCGTCGGCAGCGGGGTCGGGGTAGCCGGCGAGCACCCCGCCAGGACCAGCGTCGCGACCGCACAGAGAAAAGCCACTATTTTATGGCTATTTTTTGGTAAATTCATGGCTACATTCTATCACATTTCTTTTTTCATTTGCATCCGGCGCCCTGTCCCCTGCCCCTTGTTGCCCTGCAACCTGCGACCTGTAGCCTGCGACTTGTAGCCTGTAACCTGGATTGATTTGCCCGAAACCCTGACCTGTGCTATAATGCTCGCCAGCTTAACGCTTTATCAGGTCACTGTCGTCAACCTGTAATAAACTAGAGGGAGAAGGGAATGGCGCTCAAGAAGGACGAGAAATCGGCCATCATGGGTCAATATCATATTCATGTGGGTGACACCGGTTCGCCGGAAGTCCAGATTGCATTATTGACCACGCGGATCAACCAGTTGGTCGAGCATCTCAAATTGCACAAGCAGGACAATCACTCACGTCGTGGCTTACTCAAGATGGTGGGCGAAAGACGACGCCACCTGAGCTACCTCAGCAAAAAAGATACGGCCCGCTATCGTCAGATCGTTGAAAAGCTGGGCTTGCGCAAATAAGCCAGACCAGAGACGAGTAGATGGCGACGCTAAACCCCCATCTACTCGTTTGTTTTATATCGTTTAGCACGCCCAAAACGGCCTGACACGACCCTCAAACCGATTACAGGCGTGGAGGAGCAGGAATTGGAGATAACGCCCATTAGTCTACCAGTGTGATTGTCCGACTAAGGGACTTTATCTCCAGCTCCTGGCCTCCACTTTTGGGCGCATATCAGACCTGGCGCGCTGGACTAGGGCATCTTTGTATGCTTTCTCTCCACGCGGCCAGATATTGGTTAACCCCAATGGAGGTTTTTTATTTATGTCCACAAATGGTAACGTACATACCTATTCCGTGGAGATCGAAGGACAGACAATTATCGTCGAAACCGGCAAGCTCGCCGGGCAGGCGAATGGAGCGGTCACAGTCCGGCATGGCGATACGATCATTCTCGCCACGGTCACGATGGCCTCTTCGCCCCGTGAAGGGGTCGATTTTTTTCCGCTGACCGTCGATTTCGAAGAGCGTCTCTATGCCGCCGGCAAAATCCCCGGTAGCTTTTTCAAGCGTGAAGGCAAGCCCTCCGAAGCGGCGATTCTCCTCTGCCGTCTCACCGATCGTCCGCTCCGCCCCCTCTTCCCCAAAGGTTTTCGGAATGATGTCCAGGTCGTGGTCACCGCGCTCAGCGCCGACCAGGAACACTATATCGACATCCTTTCGATCATCGGCGCATCGACTGCGCTGACCATTAGCGATATTCCGTTCAACGGTCCGATTGGCGCCGTGCGCGTCGGCTATATCGATGGCCAGCTGGTGTTCAACCCGACCGCGACGGAAATGGACCGCTCGCTTCTCGACCTGCGCCTCGCGGGCACCCGCGACGCGGTCATCATGGTGGAAGCAGGCGCGAGCGAAGTGACCGAAGAGATGATGCTCGACGCCCTGGAGGCCGGGCATCGCGCCTTCCAGCCGCTCATCGAGTTGCAGGAAAAGATGCGCGCCGAGATTGGCAAGCCGAAAGCGAACGTCCCGGTCTATGTTGTCTCCGACGAGGTCAAGCAGGCCGTGCGCGAGCGCATCGCCCCGCGTGTTCAGACTATCCTCGGCAGCGGCGCGGCCAAGTCCGAGCGGAACGACGCGCTCGATTCGGTCAAAAAAGAACTGGTCGCCGAATTGGGGACCCGGTTCAGCCCGCTCGATATTGCGAACTCGATTGATTACGAAGTCAAGGCCCAGGTTCGCGCGATGATCTTGAACGAGGGCAAGCGCCCCGATGGCCGAGGCACCAAGGACATCCGCCCGATTTCATGCGAAGTCGGACTCTTACCCCGCGCTCATGGCAGCGGCCTGTTCCAGCGCGGCGAGACCCAGGTGCTCACGATTGTGACGCTCGGCATGCCGAGCGAAGAGCAAAAGATTGATACCCTGTCGCCCGAAGAGAGCAAGCGTTATATCCATCACTATAACTTTCCGCCCTATTCGGTTGGCGAGGCTCGCCCGATGCGCGGCCCTGGCCGGCGCGAGATCGGGCACGGTGCATTGGCGGAGCGCGCCCTGGCAGAGGTCATCCCCGACGCAGCAGAGTTCCCGTACACCATTCGCCTGGTTTCCGAAACCCTCTCGTCGAATGGCTCGAGCTCGATGGCCAGCGTCTGCGGATCGACCCTGGCGCTCATGGATGCCGGCGTGCCGATTCGCGCGCCAGTCGGTGGCATCGCCATGGGCCTGATCACCGAGGGCGACAAGTATCGCATCCTGACCGATATCATCGGCATGGAGGATGGCCTGGGCGATATGGATTTCAAGGTCGCGGGCACGCGTGAGGGCATCACCGCGCTCCAGCTCGATCTGAAACTGACCGGCATTGCCCCCGGCATCCTGCACGAGGCGATGGGGCAGGCGCGTGAAGCCCGTCTCTTTATCCTCGACCAGATTCAGGCGGCCATTCCCGAGTCGCGCAAAGAGATCTCGGCGTTTGCGCCGCACATCGAGACGATCAAGATCGATCCCGAAAAGATTGGCGCCCTGATCGGCCCCGGCGGCAAAACCATTCGCGGCCTGCAAGAAGAATACGATGTCAAGATTGACGTCGAAGAGGATGGCACCGTATTTGTTTCGGCTACCAGTGGAACCGGCACGGCGACGGTTCTGGAAAAGATTCGCGGGATGACGGAATCGCCCAAGGTCGGCAACATCTATACGGGCAAGGTCGTGCGCATCACCGACTTTGGCGCCTTTGTCGAGATTGCTCCCGGCGTTGACGGCATGGTCCATCGCTCGCAGATCGCGGACTTTCCGGTCAACGACGTGCGCGATGCCGTCAAAGAGGGCGACGAAGTGATGGTTATGATCACAGACATCGACCCGCAGGGCAAGATTCGCCTCTCGCGCCAGGCAGTGCTCGAAGGCTGGACGGTCGACGAGGCCCGCGAACGGGATGGCCGCATCGGCAGCGGCGGCGGCGGCGACCGCGGCGGTAGTCGTGGCCCGCGGCCCGATGGTGGGCGCGGCGGCGACCGTGGCGGTCGTAGCAGCTCTGGCGGTCGCAGCAGTAGCGGCGGCCGTGGCCCTGACCGCGGCGGCGACCGTGGCCCGCGTCGCGATGGACCGCGACGATAACCGTGAGGAATAACGGCGCGTTCGCATCATGACAAGCAATCCACCGTAATCGACAATCACGATACGAACGCGCCGCAACGGGGTAGGGGGCGGCGCGCCGCCCCCTACCCTCATCCCCTAATCGCATGGCTTCTGATCGTACACAAGGCAATGTGGCCTGGTATGCTCTGAGCACGCAACAAGTTGCGGAGCGCCTCGCCACGGATATCGCAACCGGGCTCTCCGATGCTCAGGCCGCCGAGCGTGTTGTGCAGTACGGCCGCAACGAACTGCATCCCCCGCCCCCGATCTCACCCTGGGCCCTCCTCTTTGAGCAATTTACCGACTTTATCGTCCTTGTCCTCATCGGCGCCGCCATCATCTCGGCCGCGCTGGCGTTCTGGTCGCACAATTACGAAGAACTCATCAACCCGGCTGCGATTCTGGCCATCGTCATCCTCAATGCTGTTCTGGGCTTTTTCCAGGAATACCGCGCCGAGCGCGCCCTCGCGGCGCTGCGCCAGCTCGCGGCGCCGAACGCGCGCGTCATTCGCGCGGGGGAATCGCGTCGCATCCCGGCTGCCGAACTGGTCCCCGGCGATCTGATCGAGCTCGTCTCGGGCGATATTATTCCGGCCGACGCGCGCATCGTCCAGTCCGTGCAACTGCGTATGGATGAGGCGCCGCTGACCGGCGAATCAACCCCGGTGGACAAGTTTGCACAGGCGGACGTGGCCCCGGATGCGCCGATTGACGCGCGCGTGACGTTGGTCCATGCTGGGACGGTGGTGCTGCATGGCCGGGGCCGGGCGATTGTCGCCTTAACCGGCATGCAGACTGAGCTGGGCCAGATTGCCACGCTCGTCGCTGAAATCAAGGAGGACGAAACCCCGCTCCAGCGGCGTCTCGACCAGGTGGGCCGTTTTCTCGTCTATATCTCCTTCGCGATTGTCGCCATCATCTTTCCCATCGGTCTCTTGCGCGGCAACAGCGTCTTTGATATGCTCCTCGTGGCGGTCAGCCTTGCGGTTGCCGCCGTCCCGGAGGGCCTCGCCGCCGTGGTGACGATTGCCCTGGCGCTGGGGCTCCACCGCATGATTCGTCGCAACGCGCTCATCCGTCGTCTCCCCGCGGTCGAAACCCTGGGCGCGGCCACCGTCATTTGCACCGACAAGACCGGCACGTTGACCGAGGGCCAGATGATGGTGCGCGAGATTGCGCTGCCCGATCGCATGATTACCATCGGCGGCGAGGGTTTTTCCCCGGAAGGCCAGTTTTTCCAGGACGCACCGACGGCGCTTCTTTCTCTTGCGCCGGAGAATGACGCGGCGCTGCGATTGGCGCTCACGGTCGGCGCGCTCTGTAACGCGTCCCATCTCATCCAGCGCGAGGATGGTCGTCTGCGCGTTGTCGGGGACCCGACCGAAGGGGCGCTGCTCGTCGCCGCCGTCAAAGGGCATGTGACGCCGGCCGATCTGGCGAGCGAGTACGAGCATATTGCGGAATATCCGTTCGATCCGGTTCGCAAGCGCATGAGCGTCGTTTGCAAGCGGCGCAGCGAGTACGAGAGTGGGGACGAGCCCTATTATGCGTTTGTCAAGGGCGCGCCGGATTTGCTCTTCCCTCTCTGCACGCGTCTCTCTGCGCAGGACCGGGTAATGGAGCTCGACGCGCAGAGGCGTGCGGCGCTGGCGGAAACGAACGTCGGCCTGGCGCTGCAGGCCCGGCGCGTGCTGGCGCTCGCCTATCGCCGCATGGATCAATGGAACGACCAGGTCCCCGCGTCTGAGATTGAAAAGGACCTGATCTTTGTCGGGCTCGCGGCCATGATGGACCCGCCGCGCGCGGAGGTGAAACAGGCCGTCGCCGAGGCGCAGCGGGCCGGCATCCGCGTCGTCATGATTACCGGCGACCACGCTGCAACCGCGTCCGCCGTAGCGCGCGAATTGAACATTGCCCGGGCCGGGGATGAAACGCTGACCGGCGCCGACCTGGACCGGATGTCGGATGAGGAACTGGCGGCGCAGGTCGAGCATGTGAGCACCTATGCACGTGTCTCGCCTGAAGACAAGCTACGGATTGTGCGCGCATGGAAAGCGCATCACGGCAACATTGTCGCCATGACCGGCGATGGGATTAACGACGCGCCCGCCCTGAAAGAGGCCGCCATCGGGATTGCGATGGGTGTCAAAGGGACCGACGTCGCCAAGGAAGCATCCGACATGGTGTTGACCGACGATAACTTTGCCTCGATTGTCGCCGCCATCGAGGAAGGGCGCGCCATCTATGACAATATCCGCAAATTCATCCATTATTTGCTTTCGGGCAACATCGGCGAGGTGCTGACCGTTTTTCTCGGTCCGATTCTCGGCTTGCCCTTACCCCTCTTGCCGATCCAGATTTTATGGATGAACCTCACCACCGATTCGCTCCCCGCGCTCGCGCTCGGCGTCGAAAAGTCAGAGCCGAATATTATGGAGCGCCCGCCGCGCCCGGCTGACGAGCCGGTTATCGGGCGCAAGTTGCTCCCGCTCATGCTTGTGCAGGGGCTCTTTATCGGCCTGGTCCAGTTTGCCGGTTTTGTCGCCGAATACTACTGGCTTGCGCCCGGCGATCTCGACAGGGCGCGGTCGGTCACCCTCTATCTCTGCATTTTTGCACAGAACCTTCATGCCTTTAACATTCGCAGTCAAAAGCTATCAATTTTCCAACTCGGTCTGTTCTCCAATCCGTGGCTCATCTATTCCTTCCTGAGCGTCACCGCCATCACCATTCTCACCGCCTATGTCCCCCTGTTTAACGCTATCCTCCAGACCAAGCCCATCGGGCTGGCCGAATGGGGCGTGATTATCGGCCTGGCGATTCTGCCGGTCATTGCGATGGAGATTTACAAGGCCGTCCGGAGACGGGTAGACAGAGGAATAAGGAAACAGGTAAACAGGTAAACAGGTAAACAGGTAGAGAAGGAACCCACTAGGCAAGAGGAGTTATGAGCGACAAACAAAAGGTACACGTCAAGTTCTTTGCCATTTTCCGGGAATATATCGGGGTCAAGGAAGAGTGGATCGAGATCGAGCCGGGGATGACCGTCGAGCAGTTATGGTTGCGCTATGTCGAACGCGCCCAAAACCCGCGGGTGACCGGTATGCGAATGGCTTTTTCTGTTAATCAACGATTGGCTCAACCCGATATGGTTTTGCAGGGTGGGGAAGAGGTGGGCTTTTTGCCGCCGGTGAGCGGGGGCGCAGGCCGCAGACAAGTCACAAGCCGCATGTCAGAGGCGACAGGTCGCAGACCGCAAGTCGCGGGGCGCAGGTCGCAAACCGCAAGTCGCAAGGCGCAGGTCGCAGCCAGGCCGCGGGTCAAGCGCAAGGACGAGGTCGCACGGCGAAGGACGAATGGCGAGACGCGTTCTTTTATCAAGGCTCGCAGGCTAAGCCTTTCCACCCTGATTAAAAAGGTAGAGCATTCCGGCGCGGGCGCGCTGGTGACTTTTACGGGCGTGGTGCGGGATAATGCGCATGACCGCGCCGTGCAATACCTTGAATACGAAGCGTATGAAGAGATGGCGCTCCAGAGCCTGGCCGAGATTGGCGAGGAGGCGTGCACGCGATGGAGCGAGGTGCGCATTGCGATGGCGCACCGGACGGGACGGCTCGAGATTGGCGAGGCGTCCGTGATGATCGCCGTTTCGTCGCCGCACCGGGCCGAGGCGTTTGCCGCCTGCCGCTATGCCATCGAGCGCATCAAAGCAGTTCTTCCCGTGTGGAAAAAAGAGTTTGCCACGAACGACGAGTACTGGGTCGAGGGCCCGGTCGCGGGCGAAATGACGCCCGCACAGGCGGAAGCGATCGCGAGCCGGCCACCGCCGGCCGACCGCCCATCGTAACGGGCCTCGATTCCGATTTCACAGTCACTCCACTATTGCGGCGAGCGCTTCGGCCTCGGTGTCATAGATTCCAATGGCTTCGTTCAGACGCGTGAGGCTAAAGATCTGTTTGTAGTGATCGTTAAGGCCATAGCTCAAAAGGCGCTGATTCTGGCGATTCGCCCGGATCAAAACCGTGACGACCAGCCCGATCCCCGAGCTGTTCATGTACTCGAGCCCGCTGAAATTGAGAATGATCGAGCGGGTGTTGGGACTGCTTGCTTCGTTATAGGCGGCCATGAGCACGGTCTCGGCCGCCGCGGTGACCTCTCCTTGAATATCGATCACGCTTGCCCGTTCATTAATCTTGCGGACCGGCATATTGACTTGAGGTTGATGCATACGGGATTCCCCTTTACTGTTTGGAATATCTAGACACCTGGGTCTCCAGGAGGCGAGCTGCCCTGTTTCGTTCCTTCCAGGTGGACGATGAGCTCGACCGTGTGGTGCGCTTCGTCGCGGATAATATTCACCTTGTCGACCATGTTCTGAATCAGGAACAAGCCCCACCCGCGCGGGGACTGCCGCCCCTCTAATTTCGCCTCGAGATTCGGCGAGTCGGGAGGGGAAATCATTTCGCCCCCCCCCTCGTCGGTAATGCGAATGGAGAGGAAGGTGTCGGAGACGCGCACCTGAATCAGGACCGGCCAGTCATCCCGATACTTGTTCCCGTGTTCCATCGCGTTCATCGTCGCTTCGGCGACGGCGGTCTTGATTCGTTCGACCTGAACCCGGCTGAGGGCAAGCCCTGCCAGGGCGTTTGCGACCTGCGCGGCCGCCACGCGTTCGTTCCCCTCTGCGCTCGGAATCCTGAAATCGCCGAGCAGGGGCCAGTTCAATCGGTTGTCGTCCTCGGCGACCGAGCTCAAAGGTGTGCCCGTCAGGCGCTGGAGTGTGACGAGGGTCACGTCGTCTTCCTGTTCCCATTCCGGCCCGGTAAAGTGGGCGAGCTCGTCGAGGAGCATCTGGATCAGGGTGGCGGGATCCGGGTGTCCGCCGACAAGGTTGCTCAGTCGCGGAAAGGAAAACATCTCACGTTTCGGGTTATGCGCCTCGACCAGTCCATCGCTATAGAACAGGATATTCTCGCCCGGTTCCAGGACCGTCTCTTTCTCTTCATAGGTCATGCCGGGCATCAGGCCGAGGGGCATGCCCGTAGCCCGCAGCTCGACCGCGCCCCCCTTGTTCGTCCGCTGGTAAGGGAGGTCATGTCCTGCGTTCGCATACACCAGGCGTCCGGTTCCAGGGTCGAGAATCGCGTAAAAGCAGGTGACGAACATTTTAGGCGGAATGTCCGGATAGAGAAGCTCGTTGGTCCGCCCCAACACCTGGCCCGGCGTGGTGAGGCGCTGCGCCGCTCCGCGCAAAATCGCGCGGGTCGTCGCCATAACGAGCGCAGCCGGCACCCCCTTGTCGGTGACATCTCCGATAATGATGCCGAGACGCCGATCAGGCAGGTAGATGAAATCGTAAAAGTCGCCGCCGACGGCGCGGGCTGGCTGGTAATAAGCGGCGACTTGCCATCCGGCAATGACCGGTAGCTCGCGCGGAAGCAGGGTTTGCTGGATGAGCTGGGAAACCCGGAGCTCTTGTTCCAGTCGCTCTCGGGCCTGGAGCTCAATCTGCTGATGGCGGACCAGTTGCGCTACCTGGACGGCCGGTGCAGTCTGGGTGGCGAGGTTGTTGAGCAAGCCCCGGTCATCGGCTGAATAGTCTTGCTCGGAGAGCCGGGGGCCGAGGTTGAGGAGGCCGATCAACTCGCCGTGGCTGACCAGTGGAACGGCAAGCCGGACACCTTCCGCCTTTAATGTGCGTAGCGCCGGAGAATCGAGATCCAGCTTGTCCAGTTCAACCGGGTTGGGCTGGCTCTGGAAATAGTGAACGAGCGGGTCATGCGGCGTAATCTCTACATTGATCGTTTTGGCTGGGCGTGGTTTCGCCAGCGGCATCCGGGGGCGGTCCTGAGCCTGCGGCGACCTGTTTCCCTGACGGCGGATGCCGTTCCAGAAGGTCTCTAAAAGACGATACATAGCACAGCGATTCTACCGCAATCGAAAGGCGGGCGCAAGAGCCTTTTGGGGGGAATTCGAACTTTTGACCCTGTCCTCTCTCAGTGCTAGAATAGCGCAAGCTCCCGTTTCTGAAAAGCAAGGACAAGACGAAGCAAGGACTAACTCACAATCATTCCCCGTACCCTCTAATGCCAGTACGAATATCGCTGTCAGATACCCGCCTCATCGGTGCGGTACTGGCGGTCGCGTTTTTGATCGTCATCGCCGCATTCGTCAAGAAACAGCCCACCTCCTGGAACGACATTTCACACGTCGCCGCGATCCAGTCGCTTGTGGAACGCGGGACGTGGGTGATTGATGGGTCGCCCTGGGCGCAGCAGACGGTCGATAAGGTCCTCATCAACGGTCAGTTCTATTCGGACAAGATGCCGCTCCTCTCGTTCCTCGGTGCGGGGGTGTACGCGCTGCTCAGAACGCAAGGGATGTCGCTCGCACCGGATTGCGCAGCGACGACTGGGCGCTGTGGGTATTACTGGCTGACGCTGATCATCATGGGCTTGCCTGCGGCGCTGCTCGTCGCTCTGTTCTGGTCCTTTGCGCGGGTCCACGCTCCGCTATGGGCCGCACTCGCCGGAACCCTTGCCCTGGCAACCGGCACGATGGTCACTCCCTACACTGTTGTGTTCAATCATCACCTGCCGGGTGCGGTGGGTCTCTTTGCCAGCTTTTACATCATCACTATGGGGAAACAGCAGAATCCCCGATGGATCGCTGCAGCCGGGTTGTTGGCGGCGTTGGCCCCCGCGTTTGATGGGTCCTCCGGCATTGTCGCGTTGGGCGTTGCCGCAATGGCAGTGGGTCGCTACCGGAAGGATTTCATATACTTTGCACTCGGGGCTGCCGCGCCGGTAATCGCCACCGTGCTGATCGACTGCTTCATGGTTCACACGTTCCTCCCGCCTTACCTGGTTGCGGGCGGATATGATTATCCGGGGGCGGCGGCAGCGACGAGCGCGGCAGGGCTTTCATCGTCGGATAATCTCTATAACTATGCCTTTCGGATATTCGTTGGCGCGCAGGGGGTATTTGCCTATAATCCCTTGCTTCTGTTTGCGCTCGCTGGCGCGGTCCGGGTCGCGGTGCAGCCCCGCCGCCCTTTGCACGCCGCGGCCGTTGCAACCCTAGTCAGTTTTGTCGTGCTGGGTGTATACCTGGCGCTGAATACAGGCAACTATGGCGGCGAGGCCTATGGGCTTCGCTTTTTCGTTCCCGTGATTCCGATTGCCATGGCGTTTATCCTGTTTGTCCCGCCGTTGAGTGGTATCACCTGGCGGTCAAGTCCCGCGCTTATTGCGGCGCCGCTCCTGGCTCTTTCGCTGTTTTCCACCTACCAGGGTGCGCGGCGGCCGTGGCTCTATACTCCCCCACCCGTGCACCTCGCGCGGCTTGACGAACCCCCGTTCGTCGGGATCAAGTGGGAAGTGAAACTCTGGTAGAATCCGCTTACTCCCGAAGAGTCAGTAAAGGCTGTATCAGCAAACCCGGTTTCTGAGTGGCCGAGCCTTGGCTGCGGCCAATTTACCTCCTGTGCAGTTCTGTGCTAAAATCCAAATGGTCGCCTCATGTCGCGCGTTTGGCCTGCATCGCGAATCTCGGCTCGTGATTCTTTTCTCCTGGCGGTAATTACTCTACTTGCCGCCTTTTTTCGCTTGTATCGACTGGACCAAATTCCCCCCGGTTTCCATTTCGACCAGTCCTTTTATGTTTTTGATGCGCTCCGTTTACTCCAGGGGCAATTCAGTATTTTCTTTGCTGCGCCCGGCGGGAGTGAGCCGCTCTATCCTTACCTCGCGACCGTCGGCGTCGCCATCCTGGGGCCGGGCACCCCGCTTGGATTGAAAATCACCTCGGCCTTGCTTGGGATCATAACGATACCCCTCATCTACCTACTCGCGCAGGCGCTCTTCCGCTCCAGCCGAATTGCTGTGCTGGCCGCCTTGTTCACCTGTATTTCGTCGTGGCATATTTATTACAGCCGCGATGGCGAACGGCTGACGCTCATGGTCCTGTTCGTCATTCTCACCTTTATCTACCTGTGGCGCGCGCTGGATCAACGCCGTAGTCGGGATTTTGCGCTGGCGGGTTTATTTCTGGGGTTGGACCTCTATACGTATCTGGCCGCGCGGGTGATGCCGCTGGTGGTGATTTTCTTGCTGGCCTTTGCCATATGGCAGGACCGCACACACTGGCGTGATTACATTCAAGGCGGCGCGCGGATGGTTGTGCTCGCGGCGCTTGTATTTTTACCTCTCGGCGTCTATTATCTCTTGCATCCCGGCGACTTTATCTCGCATACGGCTCAGGTCTCGATTTTTACCTCGCAGACTGACATTGCGCACGCGCTCTCTGACAACGCGCTGCGCTTGTTCGGCATGTTTGTCTGGAGGGGCGACCCGGGCATCATTCGTAACGTGCCGGGCAAGCCGATTTTCGACCCCTTCGTCGGCGGATTGTTCCTCGTGGGTGTCGTCGTATGGGGCGCCGCGCTGGCCAGGCCGGGCGTGGCGCCGCGTGCACGCCGCCGCGCGGTCTTGATTGCGCTCTGGATCGGGCTGGCGCTGGCGCTTTCTATGTTGAGCGACGACGCGCCCAATAATGGGCGGGTTTTCATTGCGATCCCGGCGGTCATGCTGCTGCCGGCGTGGGGCGCGTCCGCCTGCTGGGAGCGGTTGCGAACGTCCGTCGCGCATAAAGCGGGCGCCGCGGTGCTGGCGGCCATCGTCCTGGCGAGCGGGTTCGTCACGTTTCGCGATTACTTTACGACGTTTGCAGATTCACCGGACCTGTACTATGCGTTTAATGTCGATCTGGTCGAGGTCGCCGATTGGATCAATGCAAACCAGGGCGCGCAGCACATCTTTTTGGCGCCGCTGTTGTATCAGCAGGGAACGATTTCGCTGCTGACGCGGGTCGCGCGTTTGAAATCTTTTGACAGCCGGGATACAGTCGTCCTTCCGGCGCGAGCCCGGGGGCAAGATGCTATCTTTGGTTTTCCGTTGGAACAGGCGCCGCGCGTTCAAACTCTGGCCTCACGCCTGGGCACGCTGGGCGCGCGCGACGATCTGCCTGGTTCGAATGGCGCCCGGTTAATCTGGTTGTATCGCGTGCCGGCGAGCAACCTGCCCGATCCGCAAAATCCATTGAACGTGCTAAGACTGGGGGGCGCGTTTGTCCAGCCCCAAACGACCGGGCACGTCATGTGGGGCAATCAAATGGAGCTGCTCGGGCAGAGCATCGGGCCGGAGGGCCCTGGCGGGCGTAATCTCACGGTCACGTTGTTTCTCCATGGGCTGGACTGGATGCCGCAGGATTATACCTTTTCGGTCCGGGCGCGTGATGCGCTGGATCGGATCTGGGGGCAGGAGGACAAATTCCCGGGGGATAATAGCTATCCGACCTCGCTCTGGGACCCCGGCGACCTGGTTATCGAAAAGTTTTATCCGGGCCTTGATCCCTGCGCGCCGGCGGGGGAGTATCGCTTGACGGTCGAGGCCTATAACTTCAGGACCCAGGAGGGTTTGACGACGACCGGGGGAGGGCAAACCATCGCGCTTGGTTCGACCCTGGTCGGAGCATCGCAGGGCAATCGCTTGCAGGATCTGGAACCGGCGCATTCCCTGGACCTGGACCTCTCCCCGCAGTTGCACCTCCTGGGGCTTACCGAACTCCAACCCGCGGTCCGGGCAGGCGACCCCATTTCGCTAGAGCTCTTTTGGAAAGGGAACGGTAATGGCGCCAATCTCCCTGTGACACTCGTCCTTCGGGATGCGAGTGGCAACGCTTTCAAGCTGGCCGATAGAATAATCTCGCTCCCTGGCGAAGGACGCGGCCTATGCACCCTGTTTGATGTGCCAATCCCTGCGCAGGCGAGCCCGGGCCCGGCGAGCATCTTGTTGAATGATACTCCGATTGACTCGATTA
>JBAVQS010000144.1:0-26303 GCA_049694275.1 Anaerolineae bacterium
CCGTGATGCCCGCGTCCCGTAGTTCCTGGCCTTCCAGCAGGCGGTGAACGGCCAGTCGGGTCGCGCCGGCGGCTAACGCGGTCCGGGCGACTGCGACCGCGCCGTGCCCGTACGCGTTCGCCTTGACGACGGCGATGACCTCGACGGAGGCGCCGACATGCGCCTTGAGGGCGCGCACATTGTGCGCGATCGCGTTCAAGTCGATTTCCGCCCAGGTGACGATCCCGTTTTCCATGGTCTCTTTCTTCCTCATCCACTGTAATACCTGTCGTGCGCAATACCGGGTCCGAACAGCGCTCGCAATCATGTTAGGTCAAACTGCTGTCCGCGTCAAACATCTTGGAGTCAATCAATCTTGGGGCATCTGCTTTGACCTGTCTGAATGAGGGTGTTAAAATAGGAGCGTTCCTCTTTCTACTTGATACCTGTTCTTGACCCTGACTGTTTATACTTGCTCTATCACATTCTGGCCGGCACGGCCGGATATTTGAAAGGAGTAGGATGACCGCCTGTGATTCTTCTTGCCTGGCTTATTATTCGCGTCACGGTCTCTTGACGGACCCCGGTCCCTATCGCACCCTCCTGGACGATTTGCCTCACGATATTCCTGCGCTGGTGAAGATTGTTCAGGGCCTCCTGGTTCATGTCTTTTGGATGCAGCGGTATGGCCTGAAGGTTCCCAAAGAACGTGAGCAGGAGCTCGAACTGCGCTCCATGCCGGCCAAGCTGGCGCGAATTCTGGAACTGGACCCGGCCCCGTTGAACGTGGCGCGACCTCTCGACCGGCGCCTTGTCGGCAACTGTCGCGATTTTACGCTCACGCTCATCTCCATCCTGCAAGCGCAGGGAGTGCCCGCTCGCGCCCGCTGTGGCTTTGGCGCCTATTTTCTTCCCGACCATTATGAGGACCACTGGGTCTGCGAATATTGGAATCCGGCGGCGGAATGCTGGGTGATGGTCGACGCGCAGTTGGATGCCTTTCAGCGCGAGGCCCTGCACACGACGTTTGACACACTCGACGTGCCGGCGGACCAGTTCGTGAACGGCGGCCGGGCCTGGCAAATGGTCCGGTCGGGTGGGGCGGACTCCGAGACCTTTGGCATTTTCGACATGCACGGGATGTGGTTTATTCGCGGTGATCTCGTGCGCGATTTTCTTGCTCTCAACCAGTTCGAGATCCTCCCCTGGGATCACTGGGGGCTCATCTCAAAGCGGGATGAAGAATTGACGGCCGAGGATATGGCGCAGTTAGACCGCATGGCGGCGCTGTGTGTCGATTCCACGGCGTTTGACGAGGTGCGCGCCTTGTACGAATCGAATCCCGCTTTGCATCCTCCCGCGGATTATATGGCCCGGATCGGCCTGGCGAGCATCGCGTGAGCCGCAACCGGCAAGCGCATCCGGCGACTTCCCTCTCGTCTCTACCCTGTAGCGCCGGGGCCTGAGCCTCAGCGCTACAGGTCTTTCAAAAACCGGTTGTAATAGTCCTGCGCGGTATGTCCTTCTACGCTGCCCGACATGACTTGCTTGAACCACGCGCCGAGAATGCGCTCGTACTCCTTTTGCAATTTGGCGCCGCGCTCCGGGCGCACTTGCCACACCAGGGCGCATTTCTGGTCGTTGCAATATTCAAAGGGACCGCCTTGTCCATCCTCACGGTCCGTATGCCGGCGCACCAATTGCTCCAGCCCCTGCATGATACGGTGACGTTCTTCCCTTGGGGCCTGAAGCCATTCAGGCTTGCTTTGCCAGAGTTCGATATATGCCATGCTGTTCGCCTCGTTTCGCGTTTGTGTGCAATGTTTCTGTTGACATTCGGGAGGGATTGCATTACAGTAAGAGCCGGTCCTATTATTCTTTCCTTTCCTTATCAAGTGATGTAATTTTTATCCCTTTTCTTTCACCTTGCGCATCGCGTGATTGTTCTGTGATTGCCTATGCAGACCCCTTCTCCTGCTCACATTACTCGCCTCTGTCGTACCCGTCTTGATCGTTACCTGGCTAGTACCCCTGGCGCTGTTCTGCCGCTTTCCCGCCAGGAGACACTCGAAGAGATTTGCAGCATTGTCCAGCGCAATCTCGAAAATGGACGTCGCGATCGTTATG
The DNA here is from genome assembly GCA_049694275.1 of Anaerolineae bacterium. Classification (GTDB taxonomy): domain Bacteria; phylum Chloroflexota; class Anaerolineae; order UBA4142; family SHND01; genus JBAVQS01. The sequence continues at coordinate 2,107 of JBAVQS010000144.1, forward strand.
CCAGGAACAGCCGGAACCGCCAGGCGTATTCCTTCGCCGGCTATGTAGACCGTGTGATTGCGTCGTGGGTTGTCGAATACCCGCGTGTTCGGTCCCTGTCAAATAAGGATGCGCAAGAGTGGGGACGACTCGTGAATCTCTTGCGCAAATCGGCTGAACGCATCCAGCGGCGGGTCGGGGCGGGCCATTCCATCGCCAATTCGGCGGAGGATTATGCCCAGTGGGCATGCCGCAAAATCCGGGAGTCGGTGTTCCCTTTTGACGTCGTTTTCGATGCCTGGGCTGTGACGATACTCCGCCACCTGGTTCTCGAGCGATATCGGTCGAGTGATCTGCTCGATCACCCGCATCATTCAATCGACGAGCTCCTGGAGCCGGATATGCGGGGCGCATCTCCCGCCCGTGTGCAGGAGGTTCCCGATGGCCAATCCGGGGATCGATTCACGAGCGTCGAGCATCAGGAGCTGTTGGAGCAAGCGCTCAAGGAAATGAGCAGTGACTTGCAGCGCGAGGTGATTCGATTGACCTTTTTCGAGGGGTGGGACGATGTGCGAATTGCCAAAAAGCTTGGCAAAAGCCCGGCCAATATCCAGACCCTGCGCCATCGCGCGTTGAAAAAGCTAAACGAAATCATGGACCGGACGGGGTGAAAGAATTGAGCTGCAAAAAACATCAAAAGGATAAGAGGACGTATAATTGAGTGCGAGGAGACGATATTGATGAAAGATCCGGTGAGGTCCAATCGCAAGGGGGGACAACGCCGCACAACCCAAACCGGACGCACGACCACTCGTTTTATAAAACCGTCCGTGCCCCGGCCCGCGGGCGATAGAACGCGTCCCAGGCAGCGTGGCGCTGCTACTGGTGTGGGTCCGATAACGCATGCCGAGTGCCAGGAGATGCTCGAATGGTATGTCGGCGATGAACAAATGGGGGTGGATGTCCAACGCGTCTATCCGGCGGTTGCCGGGCATCTAGAGACCTGTGATCCCTGTCGAAATCTGTACGAGCTCTATCGCGCGGCTTTACAAGAACCGCATACTTTATTCATATCGCCTTCGAGTCTCGCGTTTCTGTCACCGCATCCGCAGTCGCCCTGGTTCCAGGAAAGAGCATCTCAACTCTTGGGGCCTAATCGGCGCACTGAATTTTGGCTCAACCCGACTTATCTAAAATCAATTTCAAACTCTGATCCAAATCCGATCACTCGTCGTGGTCCAGCGTCTGACGACGAAAAGCTTTTGCTTGACGACGAGATAGCCCTGGACGACCAATCGGTTCACCTGCAATCCTGGATCGACCGGTCCAATCCCGAGCGCCTCCGCATTCGTGTCGAAACCCATTCTACTGCGCCGCTGCCAGATTCACTCACCGTGCGCCTCTGTTGGGATGAGCAGGTCTACGAGCAACCCCTGGTCGCCGGTCTGGCGGTCTTTGAAAACATCCCACGGCCTGATTTCATAAAACACGCTCAGGATGAACCCATACCTGATTTTCGCCTGAGCATTGGCAGATAATCCGGAGGGAAATTTGCCAGCAGGGCAGGGTTATGCTAAAATGCTTCTCGTGAGTGGAAACCGGATTCCGGGATTATCTTTCAATCCGCAATCTGCAATCCGCAATCACATAGGGGAGTAGCTCAATTTGGCAGAGCATCCGCCTCCAAAGCGGAGGGTTGCGGGTTCAAGTCCTGCCTCCCCTGCTCGTGACACCACGCGCAGACCCTGGAGTAACACCCGTGGGTCTGCGCGGTTGTCTATCAGGGAACGTTCATGGCAACCACACCCGGCAAACGCAAAAGCAAACCAAAAGCGGCGAGCTCGCCCGGCGCCGAGGAGGAGCCTATGAGTACTGACCTTTCACAGTATGTGACGACGAAGCAAGCGGCTGAGATGATGGGGGTGGATGACTCCAGCGTTCGGCATTTGCTAATCGGGGGAAGATTGCGCGGTCAGAAGATCGGGTCTGAATGGCTCGTCTACAAGCCATCGATTGAAAGGTATGAGCAGACCAAATCGGCGGGCGGACGGCCGAGATCGGGCAAGCCAAAGGTTGAAAAGGTCAGTTGACGGGCGGGGTTCTGTCCAAACCCCGCCCTTTTGTTTTCCCGTTTGCTCTCTCATCGCTCCAGCGCGCGCAGGTCTCTCCCTTGCCCATCCGGCAAGAATCGGGTCTCCCACCTCTCGATAGAATAGGCCTCTCACTCTCCTAAAAATCCTGTCACCCCAACCTATTGACAGATTCCACGTTTTCGTGTAAACTACTCATAATTTCCACGATGAAGTGGAAACGCGGTCAGACAGTGTTAGAGCACCGCCTGACCGCTGACCCCTCAACCGTGTGTGCACACGTCGAGAGGCTACCTCCATTATAGGGTGTGGCTTCCCCGCTGTCAATCACGCGAGAGGACCCGATTCAAGTGGAGGTAGAGATGATCTCGCAAGCCCCATTCACCCTTCGCCCTGGTTCGACTCTCGCCCGCGTGCGCCGCGGTCCGGTCCAGGGTTTTTATTTTGTCCGCGACGGCGAGCAGGAACTGAGCGTCCAGATCGCCGCCAGTACGACCCGCTGCGATTGCGGCGTCGAGCACTGCGTTCACGGCAAAGCGGCCCTCGACTTTGCCAGAATGCAGCAACTTGCCGGCAGTCCAGCCCCGGCCCAACCGGCGCCTGAACCGGTCATCCTGGATCAAAGCTGGTATGTGGTCACACTGGAAAACAAGATCCTCCGGTGTTCGTGCGCCGAGTTTCTCCAGTTCTCTTTCTGCCCTCATGTGCGTCTTTCCTGGCGCAACCTTGAACCATCTCGGGCCGTCCACGTATCGCGGTGAGGCGCATCTTTACAACCCAAAGGCGGTGAAACTAACATGATTCTTCTCACTCCCCCTCTCCCGCAATCAAATGCGCTGGCCCCATTCGCGGCGGTTGCCCCTAGCGGGTCCGTCGATGCTGTGATCGAGCAGTTTCTGTTCGACCGCGACAACAACCGCGGGTGCAATACGCATACGGTTGAATGGTATCGCAAGGAATTGGCCCTCTTTGCCAACTGGCTCAAAGAGAACCAGGTAAGCACCATTGATCAGGTCAAGCTCGTGCACATCCAGGCTTACATCGCATACCTGCGCAAACGTCCCCATCTGCAGCTAGGCCCGACCGGCAAGCCGCTCCGCGATGGAAATCTGTCGCCCGTCACCGTTCGGAAACGGGCAAAAGGCTTGCGCACCTTTTTCAAGTGGGTCTATGCCGAGGGCCTTACACTGCGTGATGTGTCGAACGGCCTGACCTTCCCCAAAAGCGGGCAACGCTTACCCAAGGCTCCCACGCTTGACCAGGTTGCCCAGCTCCTCAGCTCCAAGATGCACCCTCGCGACCGGGCGGCCATCTGTCTGATGTTCGACGCGGGTTTGCGCCTCTCCGAAGTGTGCGGGCTCGACCTCGACGACGTCGATCTAATACAGGGAACGGTGTTCGTGCGGCATGGGAAAGGCGACAAAGAGCGATATGCCATATTCGAGACCGAAACAGCGCAGATCTTGGCCGCCTGGCTTAAAGCGCGGCATGCCGATCTTGGAGAAAAAGCGCTCTTTGTGAATCTGAACAATGGTCAGCGTATCGACGCTAGCGATCTTTACAAGGCTGTCAAGCGGGTTGCGCGCCGGGCTGGCTTGGGCGATGCAATCAGCCCGCACCGGCTGCGGCATGGCTTCGTGAGCGCCTATTTAAATGCCGGCGGTAAGATCACCGACGCCCAGCTATTGGCCGGGCACACTGACATCAAGACAACGATGGGGTATCTGCACATCGCCCTGAATCGAGTCCGCGAATCGCACGCACAATTCTCGCCGATGAATCAGATCAAACATCTGATTAACCCGAGCGTGAAAGAGGTCGAGGCAATTTCGCCGAGCGTGAAACCGACCAAGGAAGATGTCAAAGGCATAGATGTGGCGGGGCAGACACTCTTTGAGCGAGTATATACCGAGCGGGCGATCCAGTTACCACCCGATGTGCACATCCCGAAGCGCTTCATTGATACGCAGCGACAGCGCCGTTGGTTTGCGGAAGGCTTTGACGATGCACGTAGCGCACGGCCTCCCGTCGACGCAACCGCACTTGCTGAATTGCAGAGCCCTGCCGTGCATGCTGCATACATGGCTGGTCGGCGCGCGGGGGCAAGGTGGACGATTGACCAAACGCTCATGCAATGCGCTTCAGAATTAGCCAGTCGCGTTCGTAACGAACGGTCGATCCAGTTGCCCCCCGATGTCAGAATTCCAGAGCTTTACAATCAATCGCACCGCGCCCGGCGTTGGTTTGGAGAGGGATTCGACGATGAGTTGAAGTCGCAGCCCACAATCGATGGTAACGAGCTCGCAGCATTGGAAAGCCCGAAGGCGCTAGATGCCTATCTGGCTGGTAGGAAAGCGGCGACGAGATGGGCGCTCGATCAATCGCTCAGGCAACAAAATTCAGAATTGGCTGAGCGTATTCAGAGCGAGCGTGTGATTCAGTTGCCCCCCGATGTGAGAGTCGCCGGGCCTTACAATCAATCACACCGGGGCCGCCGTTGGTTCGCTGAAGGATTCGATGACGAAATCAACTCGCGGCCATCCATTGATGGCAAGGAGCTTGCCGAACTGCAGAGCACCTTTGCCCTCGATGCTTATTCGGCCGGGAGGCAAAAAGCGGCAGAATGGATGCTTGCGCAATCAAACAAAGGAGAGGTGACACCATGATAGGGACACCGCAATGGATGACCGTGAGACAGGCCGCCGAGCGGCTGGGGTGTGTTCCGCGAACGGTCATGAATGTCTGGCGACGTGGTGATCTGATCGTTGAGGAGTTTCGCGGAAAGCTCCCGCGCTATTGGGTTGAGCGTGCCAGTGTTGAGGACCTGCGCCGCGAGCTAATCAAGTTCTACCCTTGCGGGACGATCCCGGCGGCAGGGGATTGCCAGAAATGTCGATTCTCGAAAACGTGCAATGTGCGCATCAATCCGAATCCTGCCGGCGGTAATGGGAGGAACCATGATCGCGGTCGTTGATCCCGCGTTTTTGGTCAGACCCATTCAACCATCCCCGGGACTGGTCTTTGTCTCGACCGGCGATGCTGCGCTGACTCGGCGCCTGAAACCGATGGCTGACGGCCTGGTCATGGGGTTGCTTGTTACCCGCTCTGATTTGCATTCAGCGCTTGTGGCTATCGCGTCTACTGAGGAGAGCCGGCGAGTTGCGCGAGAGCGAGCCCGGGCACAACGCGCAGAGAAGGAACGCGCTTACCGCGAGGCTTTCAGGGCGGAGATGATTCGCCACTTTCCCCAAATGCCGATTGAGTGCGTTGACGTAACGACTGCCTGGGCGACTGAGGTTGGCTCAAGACGAGTCGGGCGCTCACAGCGGCTGGATCTCGTTGCTGCCGTTCGCCGGGCGGTGGGTGCTCATGTCCGGCACCATCATACCGGTTATGACCAGTTGCTTGAGCACGGCGTTCCGCGTATCCACGCTCGCAAGCAGATTGAGCCGGATGTGAAAGAGATCGTCAATGCTTGGAAGGCGCCCAGCGCAAGCGCAGAATAAGGAATGAGAGGGGCCGCGGTGAATGTTGCGGCCCCAGAAATTACGACCCAGAAAACAACTGACAGGATGCCCCTAAAAGGGCCTGAGCGCGAGGGGCTAGTCTCTTATAGCCATACCGTGCAGTTGAACTTTGTTTAACCTATCGCGGGCCTAAACAGGCTTCAACAAAACGGCTAAACCCAATGCCTTGACCGAGTTTCGGAGGTTTTTCCGTGACCCCCAAAAAGCACTTTAAGCGACAAGCAGAAACGCAATTCAAGCCGGGCAACCGGTTCGCCGCTAAACCGCGATGGAGTCCCAAAAAGCTGACCACCTTTGCTCAGGACGTGCATCGCTTTCGGTCGATGCTCGGCTTCAACTATTCCGAGATGGGGCGCGCCCTGGGCGGAATCACCGGCCAGTACGTCAAGATGATCGAACGGGGCGAACGGCAACCGTCACAGAAAATCACGCGAGTCTTTCGACAACTCAAAGCATCCCCGGCGCTGCGAGGGGAGCGGCCGGGAATGGAAGCCCTGGAGCGTGTCAGCGCGATTTGGTCGCATGTCCTGGGTAAACGATTCAAATGCCCCGAGTGTGCCCGTGAAGTCCGGCGGGGCGAGCGTGAACGAGGGCTCGAGTATTGGTGGGCGCGAGTGCCAAGGCAGAAGCATTGCCCAGAGCATCAGCGGCATGCCCGTCGACAGGGTAAGCGACAGGGCAGGGAGATCGATTGAATGATCAAACGATTGTTGATCGTACTCGCGGTAGTGAGTTTATTGGGGGCCTGCGCCGCATCATCTGGCGACGTTATCACCCCGCCGCCTACGCTTGACCCGAATATCGCGGCAGACGTACGCGCGATCAATGCCCAAGAGACCGCGGCCATAGCCTATGCCACTTCCCAGGCTGCCGAGCGCGACGCGAAGAGAGCCGCGGCAGCCGTGACCGCCTCTTTCAACGCAACTCAAAGCGCCCTGATGTCGATGGTGACCCAAGAGGCGATCCATGTCCAGGCGACCCGGAATGCGCAAGATACGCACGCTACCGTGACCGCCCAAGTGATGCAAGCGACGGTGACCGCGCAAGCCGCCCAATACACGGCGACGATGCAGGCGATGAATAACCTCGCCACATCCACTGCACAGGCCCAGTTCGTGCAAGCCACCGCCGCGAGCGCCAGCGCCACGGCCACCGCGCGCGAGGCCGATGCTCATGCAACGCAGGTCTCGGCGGGCGCAACCGAAACGGTGATTGCAGCCCAGGTCAAGACCGCGCAAGCCCAAGCGGACTGGGAAACGTTTCTCGCCGGCGTGGGGACAGCGAGCAAGACCATTGTCATTGTCCTCGCCTCCGTGGGTGGGCTACTGATCGTTGGCTATCTGAGCCTGCGCCTCGTCGATGCAGCCATCCTGCGCATTCGCGTCATTCGAGATGGCACCGGGCAACCATTCGTGATTTTGGAGCCTGACCGCCAAGGACGACAGACAATGCTTGCGCCCACGCGCGCACCGGGGCCGGTGGTCACGCTCACAGCCCCAGATCGGCAGACCCTCCAAGTCGGCGCGCCGGTGGCAGACCCCGAGACGACACGGCGAGCTCAGGCAGTTGACCTGATGCTGGCGAGCGGAAACGGGCGGGGAAATGTGGAGCGCGTGGCGGGCCTCCTTGAAGAGGGGCGAGAGGTCACAGACCTTTCACCCATTGCGCACCCATCCGTCCAGGTCGTCAAGCCATTCGAGCCGCGTCCGCTTGACCTGCAGGCACAACCCTCGCGGTTGGCGCTCCCAATCGGCGTGACCAAGGACCGGGAAATGTGGATTCCGCTGAGTGAGGTTACGCACGCGCTGATCGGTGGGCCATCGGGTATGGGCAAGAGCAACCTGTTGCATGGGTGGATTCAATCACTCACTCGCGGTGAGCAGGCTGACGTTGCCCTGTACGATGGCAAGAGCGGAATGGAGTTTGAACGGTATGCCTCTGCCCCGCGCGTGGAGATCGTCCCCGATCAATTGACGCCATTCCTGGAGCAACTGGTCGGCGAGATGCAACGTCGCTTTGAGCTCATGCGGTCGGTGGGCGTGAACAACCTGGCCGATTACAACCGCTACCGCGATACGGATGATCGGCTCGCACGCCGGGTTCTGATCGTTGATGAGCTCTACACGGCCTTGCAGAATGAAGGCGCCGAGGAGCTGCTGACGCTGATCGCCACAAAAGGGCGAGCAGAAGGCCTGCACCTGATACTTGCGACACAGCTCCCAGATGCCAACAGCGTGCCCAGGCATATTCGCATCAATGCCCTGTTGCGTATCGCGTTTGCGTGCCCCACCTACCGCGAGTCGCATACCATCCTTGGCTACAGCGGCGCCGAGCGCATCCAGCATACTCCTGGCCGGCTGCTCGTCTTTTGGCAAGGGCAATTGATCGAGGCCCAGGCGTTCCGGGCTGAATTGCCGACCGTCTCGCCCGCGATGCTTGCCCCTGTCCAAGCGCCGGCCCAGCTCGACGCGCCTCGCCAGTTCGACAATGACACCGAGCGAATTGTCCGCCATGCGCTCGACGCGGGGCAGGGCTGGTTTATCGTGACCGAGATCGCGGCGGCATGTGGCATCCGCCAGAGCAGGGTGTCACGCATCGCCCGCAACCTGGAGGAAGCGGGCTACCTAACCGAGGTGCAGAAAGACGACAAGGGCCAGAATCGCGGCCGCCAGATTACCGAAAAACTGAGGGCGTGCATGGCGGTTTAGGCGGGAAATGTCGGCAATGTGGTTATGTGGGATGGTTGGGAAAGGTGGCAAATAGTTAGGTTCGCGTGATGAGCAAGGCCTGGGCAGCATCTGGCCGCCCGGTGAATGACAACCGAATAAACCCCCATGCCGACGGTGCAAGCCCGGTGAGCCGTGAGAGTCGGCCCGAAGCAAGGATGGTTGAGGTGTGGCGGGAGAATAGTTTGATTGGCTTTGCCAAATTGGCCTTTGATACACATTGATTCTTTACGACACTAATATTGATGCGATTCTTTAAGGTTGGGGGGCAGATCGGAGGCCCGATTTCTATTGTGTCCCGCGCTGCTTTGTGTAATACTTGTGTGTAAGCAACACGAACGTTTGTTCGAGAGGGGGGAATCATGCACAGATTGAATGATTTTCTGAACTTGCGATTATCGGGCGAGATGAGAGAACGGCTGGCGCAACGCGCCGGTGAAACCGGGTTTGCTGAATCCGAACTCGTCCGTCAGGCATTGTCACAGTTTCTTGACGGCGACGGCCAAGTGGTCCAGGCCGCCCAGCCTGTCCTAAGGCGCAGACCGAGGCCAACAGTTGCCCGGCCCGCGGTCGAGGCATCAGTTTAAAAAAAAATACCGCCCCGGGTTGTTCACTGCAACTCGAGGCGGCGGGCGGGACGCGGCGGGCAGTTTCCTGCCCTCGCATCTCAGTATACACGTAAATTTTTTTCAGTCAAGGGCGGACGCGAATCTATGAAAACTCGGTTTCCTCAGAACTGCGAGGCGGAACAATCCGTTCTCGGCTCAATCCTCATTGAAAACGAGGCCATGGACGCGATAGGTACTCTGACCCCGGAAATGTTTTACCTTGAGCGTCATGCGTGGATATTCCAGCGAATTTGTGAATTGTATGCGTCTGGCTCTCCGATTGACGCTGTTTCGTTGTCTCATCGTCTCGATCTTGCGGGACAACTCCAGGTAGTCGGCGGCTCCGCTTATTTGGCCGACCTGATGCGGTCGGTCCCGAGCGCCTATAACGTCCAGGCTTACGCAGACATCGTCCGCGTTGAGTTCTTCAAGCGCAAGGTCAACGAAATCGCCCAGAACTTGGCTGGCTATTCTCACGATGGCCTCACAAAGACACCCGGCGATGTAATTGGCGAGCTGCAACAGGCGATTAACGAATTGCGAGAGCACCAACCGAAAAGCAAGCCGCAAACCCCGGCCACTTGGGCAGAACTCGAAACCCAGATCGGTCCGACAGAATGGGTCTGGCCGCGGTGGCTACCTCGCGGGCATGTGACCCTGGCTGCAAGCGAGCCGGGGATGGGCAAGTCAGCAATTGGCTTGCGCCTGGCTGCGTGCCCTTTACGCCGCGATCCCCTGCCAGACGGGACACCATTCGCCGGCGAGACTGGGCTTGTGCTCTGGGTCGAATGCGAATCTGCACAGTCGATCAACCTCGAGCGTGCTCGAAGCTGGGGCTTGCCACTTGGAAACATCATCACGCCCACCGGAGATGCGCTGGTTGACGTGCGGCTTGACTCTCCCGATCATCGCGAGGCGGTGTCGAGATCGGCTCACCTGGATGACGTGAAATTCATCGTCGTCGATAGCTTGCGCGGCTCGCACCGCGGTGATGAAAATTCGAGCGAGGTTTCCGAGGTTGTTAAGTGGCTTGCGGGGCTCGCTCGCGATGTGAACAAGCCGATCCTGCTAACGCACCACCTCCGCAAGCGAGGGGTATTCGACAGCGACGGGATCTCACTTGATCGCCTGCGAGGTTCTACCGCGATCACGCAGTATGCGCGGGTTGTCTGGTCTCTCGATTGCCCTGATCCAGCCGCCCCTGAGAAACGGCGCCTCTCTGTTATCAAATCTAATCTCGGGCGGTTTCCTGCTCCCTTGGGATTGACCATCAGTGAGCGCGGCGTCGAGTTCGGGCAGGCACCAGAACCGCCGAGAGATGGGACGCGATCGGCTCAAGCTGCTGATATTTTGCTTGGCTTGCTTCAAAAGGGGCCGGTGACAGCGGACAGCGTAAAAAAAGAAATAGAGTCTGCGGGCCTGTCTTGGCAGGCAGCTGTAAGGGCTAAGGACAAGCTGGGCGTCGTCTCGATCAAGCCGGGTGGCATTTGGCACTGGTCCTTACCGGCCAAGAGCGATGATTAGTATCATATAACGCGATTTCTTGAATTCTTGATTCCTTGCGATTTCTTGAATTCTTGGAAGGTTGCAAGATTTCAAGATTTCACTGATTTAGGGCGTGTGTGCCGAATTCTTGAGGTGAAAAATGGACATGCAAAGGTGTCCGAAATGCCAATTGAATCACAAAATGCTTGGCCTCTCGCTCGCTCATGGGGTCCTGATTCGCAATGCAAAACCCGAACACGTGTTGCGAAACTTTTCGGCCTGGGCATTCGACCAGCGCTTTTGGTCCGCGCATGCGGGCGAGATTGAATCGGTGCGCATCGTCCTTCCCGACGGCACGATGTATCGCGCCAACCGCGAGGATTTCGAGCAGTTCGGATTTACGAAGGATCTGGGCCGAGGCCCCCAGATGATTCTCAGGCTTTCGCATTTTCGTGTTATCGGCCCGGGCATCCGTGTGGCAGCATGACCGTGACCGCGAATCATTTTTCAAGGAGGCGTTTGATGAGCAAAACAGTTGCAGAGATCGTCGCTGAAATCCAGCGGAGAGAAGAGGAGCAAAAGCTGGAGCAGCAGCGGGCACTCGCCGCGAAAGGTGAGGAGCTCCACGCCAAGGCGCAGGCGATCGAGGCCGAGCAGGCCAGACCGCTTGAGGATGCCAGGGCCGCATGGCAAAAACGTTTGGCTGATCGACGCGCTGAGGATGCCCGACTCGCGGAAACTATAGCCAAAGCGCAGGCTCGGCGGGCTTTTCATGGGAGCGCCGATGAGTTTGAGCAGGCTTGGCCCGCGATTTGGGAGCAGATCAAGATTCGACAGGCAGCCGAAGCAGGTGCGGCGCCTCAGGCTATTGTTACGCTCTAGCACCCCCAGGCGGGCCGGGTAAGCAAGCGCGAGGTTACTTATGGAAACGTCCAAGGCTGGTCATCAGTGTGAAGCAAAAAATGCACAGGGAAAGCGCTGCGGCGGTTATACCGTTGGCGGTGGGCGGTTTTGCTTTGCACACGATCCGGCTCGGGCCAAGGACCGGGCCGAGGCCAGGCGTCGCGGTGGGCAAGCTCGCCAGTCCCCCAAAGCGAGTGAGGGCTTACCCGCGGTCAAGATCGCCGGCATTTCGGATGTACTCACCCTTGTCAATGCGACGATTGCCGATGTGTGGCTCTTGCCAAACTCCCCAGCGCGCGGCCGGGTTCTGCTCGCGGCTGCGGCTGCGGCCCTCGAGGCCCTGCAAATCGGCCAGCTCGAAGAGCGAGTGCGCGCGCTGGAGGCGCGCATTCTGGCCGAAAGCGCTGGGGAGTTTTCAACCCTAAGAAATTGAATCAGGAATGCGCGATATGAATTTGAGCAATCGACTTGCCGCTGTCGAGCGAATTACCAGAGAAAAGGGCAAGCCCCGCCAAAAGCCGCCGTTTGATCTCATCGTCGTCACACTGGCGGACGAGACGAAGGACGGAGAGAGTAATCCCCAGGTCGCCGACGATCCGGACCGCGAGACGCTTGACCGCTTACTGGCAGAACAGGAAGCGATGGGACAGGCGATGACCAGCGCCTTTGGCATTCGGACGATTGAGGTAGAGCGAATTGATGGAGCCTGGCGGCTCTGTCGTCCTGATGCGATTGCGACAGAGGTGTCCACCGCGACAGTTCAGGAAACAAATTAGACATCGATAATGGCGAAGGAGTAATTATGGCATTCGGACAGACATACGCGATTAACATTGTCGTTAACGGAAAAGAGAATGTTTCCGGGATGCTCAACGGCGTCATGGGCACGCTCAAACACATGGGCGAGGTGGCGGGCGGCATGGTGCTCGGGAGTGGAATCCTCTCCTCCATCGGTGGCATTCAGGGCGCGGTGCAGACCGCGGTCCAGTCGTTCGCGTCGCTCGAACGGATGGGGATGACCTATCAGTCGCTGGTCGCCCGCGAGGTAGCGGCAGGGCAGGAGATGGAGAAGCAGGTCTCGACGTACGTGCAACTCACCGCAGCCGAGTCGGCCAAGCTCCAGGACCTCACCCTCAAGCGGCAACTTCTCGTCGCGTCGATCAATGAGGAGACCGAACGACGGCGGCAACTGGCGCTCCAGTATGGCGAGGAGGGGCTGAACGTCAAAAAACTGGACGCCGAACTTGCCATCCAGAAAAATGACCTCTCCGACCTCGACGGCGAGATTGGCAAGATCGAAGCGCACAACGGCAAGTGGATCACCTCCATGCAGACCACGACCGAGGGCGCGACGAGCCTGTCCGCCGCGTATGGGATGGCGGCAGACAAGGCGAAGGAGCTCATGAGCTGGACGCGTAAACTTGCAATCGAATCGCCGTTCAGCGGTGAGGATGTGGCGCAGACGTTCAAGCTCTCAATGGCCTACGGGTTCACGTCGGACCAGGCGAAGCGGGTGACGCAGGATTTGGTCGATATGTCGTCGGGCATGGGTCTCACCGGCGATACCATGAACCAGGTCGCCTATGCCATCGGGCAGATCAACCGCTCGGACAAGCTCCTCATGCAGGACCTACGGCAACTGATGGGTGCGGGTGTGGATGTGAACGGGGTCCTCAAGAAGATGGGCTATTCCATCAACGATGTGGGCGTCGCGTCCATCAGCTCGAAAAAGTTTGTCGAAACGTTTTTGCAAACGATGGAGCGCGATTTCAAAGGGGCAGCCGCGGCCCAGGCAAATAGTTTTACCGGGCTTATAGCGTCGTTTGGCGACATCCTGAATTATGGGTTGGCCGATGTCTTCAAGGGCATTGCTCCGCAGATTCGCGGGTTTTTGAGCGACATTGTTAATGCGCTAACGTCGCCCGAATTTATCGCGGGCACGGTTGCTTTCGGCGCGCAGATTGGGCGGGGAATTGGCGGGGGAATTCAGTTTGTCAAGGACGCGGCAACCCAACTCAAGCCGGTCCTCAATGCCGTGCTGGGGGCGTTCCAACTCTTTCAGAACAATCTCGCCATCGGCGCAACTCCCCTGCAGGCGCTCTCGTTGGCGCTCGCATCAATCCTGCCCGCGAACCTGTACCCCAACGTCATGGCTGTGGTCAATGCCTTTGCCGCGCTGTGGGCCGGCATGATGCAGTTTGGCGCGACGGCGGGGCCGCAACTGATGGCGGGTTTCCAGAATATCGGGGGATTCCTCACCGGGACGGTTCTCCCGGCACTGGGGTCACTGGCGACCTGGCTGCAAACGACGGGCATCCCCGCCGTCGCACAATTCGCGGGCTGGTTTTCCGGTACCCTGCTCCCGGCGCTGGCGCAGATCGGCGGCAACATCGCGACCGGCGCACTGCCCGCCCTGCAGCAATTTGCGGACTGGATGGTTTCGACGGGAATCCCCGCCGTGCAACAGTTCGGCACATGGATGATGACCGTGCTCTTGCCCCCGCTCCAACAACTCGGCGGATGGGTCAATGGGGTTGTCATTCCGGCGCTGATCCAGTTCTCGACCTGGCTCGGCCAGAACATCCCGGTCGCCGCGCAGGCGCTCGGCGCGGGGATTCAGCAAGCCGGGACGATTCTCCAGGGCATTGGCGGGGCCATCGCCGCGGGGGTGGGCTTTTTCCAGTCGCTGTTCAACGTCCTGTTCCAGGTCAACCGCATCGTGAGCGGGATCGTGAACTATTTGCTCCAGTTCATTGCGCACCTGCTCGGAATCGACACGAGCGCAAAGAGAGTACAAGACACGCTAACGATGTTCGGCGGCATCCTCACCTTCGTCGGCAATGCCATGCTGTCCTTTTACTCCAACCAACTCAAGATTTTGGTTGATGCCTTCAGCGCGCTGGGCAACATCCTGGAGGAGGTCAAGAAATGGCTGGACGAGATCGCGGCGGCGCTGTCGTCGATCAAGATTCCCGGATGGGCCGAACGGCATAGCCCATCGCCCATCGAAATGACGTTCATGGGCGCGGCATACTGGTTGCGCGAGATGGCCGCGGCCCTGCCGCTTGTGCAAAGCCAGCTCAACCAGATGCAAGCGCCAATGTTTGGAATGGGCAGCACATCGGCAGGCATGGCGCCCACATCCACGTCCGGGCTCGGGCAGAGCGTGCATATCGGCGGGCCTGGCGGGCAGACCATTCGGATCGGCGACATCTCCATTCAGGTGGGGGAAGGCTTTAATACGAACGATCCGGCGTCCCTGCGCCGGCTGGCCGAACTCCTGGGGAATATTTTCGCGGACAAGGCGGCGGCGATTGCCGCGCTCGGACTATAGGAGTGCAGGAAACGTGAACATATTTTCTAATAAGAACCAAGGCACGCGAGCGATCTTTCTGCAATTCAACTCACAGCGGAATACCCTTGGCCAGATGACCGCGCTTGAAAAGGCAAGGACCTGGACCGAGTGCCGCGATGCCATATCGCCGTTTGTGGTCGACCGTGAAGGGCGGCCAGTCGAGCCAAAAGAAGCACGCAAGTTGCTCGATGGGGTTGTTCTGGCGGATCTCAAAACCGTGATCGCTGGCTTGCTGATGTCGACGGAGATGGACGTAAGTGGTGTCACTACACCGAGGTAGGTGCTTTATTTTCGGTTATGAGAATGATAGTTCTCGAAACCGATAAGAGGACAGAAGGAGAATCATGTTATCAACGCCAACTGCGCCCGCCGCGTACGTGGCGCTCGTCGTCGAGGACACCGGTCCGCTCGATCGCAACCCGGCGGCCGTGTACCTCGCGTCTCTCGGGTCAAGTGAATCGCGGCGCACCATGCGCTCTGCTTTGAATGAGATTTCCCGCACTCTCACCGGCGACCAGTCGGCGACCGCTCTGCAGATCAACTGGCCTGTCCTCCGCTTTCAGCATACGGCGGCCTTGCGCTCAGCACTCGCGGCAAAGCACTCCGCCGCGACAGTCAACAAGCTCCTCTGTGCTCTGCGCGGCGTCCTGCGAAATGCTCACAGGCTGGGCCAGTTGAGCCAGGCGGATTATCAGAATGCCGTCGATCTGGAATCAGTCAAAGGCGAGACATTGCCGGCGGGCCGGGCCCTGACCTCGGGTGAGATCGCCGCACTCCTGGAGGCCTGCGCACGCGACAAGAGCACCGCCGGTGACCGCGATGGGGCTCTGATTGCGCTCCTGCGAGCTGGGGGCCTCCGCCGTGCGGAGACCTGCGGGCTCGACCTCGCCGACTATGACAAGACGGCCGCGAGTCTACGGGTCAAAGGCAAGCGTAACAAGCAGCGCGAAGTGCCCATTTCGGACGGGGCCGCGGCGGCGCTTGCGGATTGGCTGCACGTCCGGGGAGAGAACCCGGGCCCGCTCTTTTGTCCCATTGCCAAGGATGGCAAGATCGGGCAGCGCCGGCTCACGCCCCAGGCGATTTACAAGACCCTGGCCAAGCGCGCGGCAGAGGCCAAGGTCAAGGATCTGAGCCCGCATGATTTTCGCCGGACCTTCGTCAGTGACCTGCTCGATGCAGGCGCCGACATTGCGACGGTGCAAAAGCTCGCCGGGCATGCCAATATGACGACGACCTCCCGCTACGATCGTCGCGGCGAACAGGCTAAGCGGCGCGCTGTGCAACTCCTCCATGTGCCCTACCGCCGGCGCATGGTGCAGGGTGAGTTCGCTTGAGGGTTGGGTTTAAAAGCCATTAGACCCAATGGAGTAAGAAAGTGAAAGCACGCTCGAAACGCACGCAATCATACAAACCTACCGCTCAGACTGCGCCGCTCGCCGGCGACGTCGAGACGCTGTGCTCGATCCTGGCTAACATCGTGACGCGAGTCATGGGCCAGCAATCCAATTCAACCAAGGCGAATTCCTGATGACCTGGGGAATCTACGCTCGGGTTTCCACAGAGGAGCAGGCGAATGAGGGCCTGTCAATCGATGCGCAACTCGTCGCCCTCCGCGAGTATTTCCGGGCCAAGGGCATACCGGTGCGTGAGTTCGTTGATCGGGGCAAGAGCGCCTGGACAGAGGATCTCGATAAGCGCCCGGCATTCAAGGAGATGCTTGACCAGGCCCGCGTTGGAGAGTTGGAAGGCCTCGCGGTCACGCACCTCGACCGCTTCTCCCGCAAGCTGATCGTCACCCTCCAGGTGCTTGGCGAGATGGGCCAACGGGGCGTTGGGTTCATCTCCCTGGAGAATGCCGCTTTTGATTTCTCCCGGCCGGCTGACCGGCTGCTCCTCGCCGTCATGGGCGCTTTTGCTGAATACTATTCGGCGGAGCTCTCTCGCAAGATTCGCCGCGGCATGGCCCAGCGCGCCGGCAAGGGATTGCATGTCGGCACCCTGCCTTTCGGCTATTGCGATGGTCGCTGCCCGGGCTGTGACAAAGCGTGCGAGCGGCATGCCACCATCGCAAAGGACGACCCGCCAATTCCCCATCTCGAAGATGCACCCGGCGTCACCCTCGCGTTCGAGACCTACCACCTGGGCAACCAATCGGACGGGAGTGTGGCCAGCGTTATGAACACGGCCGGTTACAGAAGCCGTACACGCAAGGGCCGGGTCCTGTGGAATGAGCACAGCATTGACTGGCTGCTGGGAAATCCATTCTACTGCGGCAAGGTAGTGGTCAAGGGGCAGGTCTTCCAGGGTAAGCACGAGCCGTTGATCTCAGAGCAGCTATTCAACGAGGTGCAGGCCATGCGCCGCCAGCGGTTGCACCGGTCGAATACCTATTCGCCCAAATATCGCGTTTACTTGTTCGCGGGGATCATGGTGTGCTCGGGCTGCGGGCGCAATATGCGGGCGCTTTCCTATGGCGGGCCCCACAACTCATATCGCGGTTACCGCTGCACCGCGGTGGAGAGCAACAAGATCATGTGTGACAAGCCTCAGCGCCCGATTCATGCCGATCTGCTGGAGGAGCAATTCGGCGCTATCGTGCGGCAATTCCGATTGCCGACCGACTGGCGGGAGCGGGTGAACCAGATGCTCACACAGAACGGGCGCCGGGTAAACGCCGAGAGCGAGCGCAAGAACCTGCAAGCCAAGCTGGAGCGTCTCAATTTCATGTTCAAGGAAGGCGGCCTTGAGCGGGACGCCTACTCGAAAGAGCTCGCCGACATCAAGGCCCACCTAGCTGAGCTTGTTCCACCCCAAGAACGCGAAATCCTGGACGCCGGCGCTTACCTGGAGAACCTGGCAGCCATCTGGGATGCCGCGACGATCGGCGAGCAGAGACAGATCGTCCTCGCCACGCTGCAGCGGGTCGTCTGTGATCCGGAGGGCAAGCGGCTCGTCGCGCTCAAGCCGAAGCCGGCGTTCATTCCCCTCTTCCGGCAAGCATCGCAGCTCCGCGAGCGCGAAGGAGTATTCGAGCTTGGGTGTTGATCGTCCGTCGGAAGAATGCCGGATGGAAAACAAAAAGGGCCAAGCAGGCCCCTTGATCGGTTTGGAAATCTAGACGGATGAATTCTGCTATACAGGTATGGGCATTTCGCTGCGCTCTTGGGTGGCCTGATTCACAAACGCTAACACGCCGCTTTTCTGCCGCAGTTGCTCTCTGGCATTCAAGAGCTCGATGCCATACAGCTTGCCATCGCGATCAACGTCCACGATAATGTCATCCGTGAGTGGGTGGCTGTTTACCTGGCGCTGCTCTTCCGAAAAGCGAATATAGGCCACATTCAATTTGGGATCGTATGTGACGAGCATGCCTGTTTCTCCTACGTCTATTAGATCGAATATTTGACGATGACTGTGATGATTACCCAGTTGGGATGGCTATAGGCGGCGCGGACTTCGAGATGCTTCAACCGGTAATACTTGCCGTTCCACTCGCGGTGATAATCGAAGCTCTTTCTGAACAAACTGCGCCCATTTGGCAATGACTCCTGGCTGCCAAGTTCAATAGTCTCTTCAATCTCTTCCTTGGTGGCGCCGCGTTCAATCATGCGTGCTAGCGCATGGTCACTAAATTCAATGGGCATGGCGGTTGGGATGGGGATCGGACTGATTATGACAGGGCAAGTATACCACTTTGGTTCTATTTTGCCTATTCTCCCTGGGACCGGATTGGGGCGAATGCTCTTTTGAGCCAACCGGAGGAGTGTGGTAGAATGATTTCACTTTCAAATTCAAGATCGCAGCGCAGTCCAATACAAGCGCTTGCGCCTTTGGTGACGGGAGCGTGGTTAGCACCTGCCTCCCCTGCTAAGTAACGATAGCGCGCAAGCTCTTGCTTCCAAGCCAGGGCTTGCGCGTTGCACTATCAGGGAAATGTCATGCCCAGCACAAACGGGAAACGCAAAAGCAAATCAAAAGCGGCCTGTTCGTTACATTCGTTATTGCAGTTCCTTGGAGGCTAAAATAGCCCTGCATTGTATAAACAGATCGCTGAACATCGCCCGCCGGCCGCATTTTCCCCTCTGGCGCGATTTGTGCTAAAATAACCTTGCTTCGATCAGTGGTCGTACGCTTGTCGATATAATCCCAGGGATGGGGACGATGGGCGTGCGGCGTCGGGCATCCCCGCTCGGAAAGTGCCGCTGATCTGTTCTCCCGTGAATTGACGAATGAAATATTTTGACAGCTATCATCTGCCGACGACGTTGGATGAGGCGCTCAAGCTACTCGCCGAATACCAGGGACACGCTCGCGTCGTTGCTGGCGGCACGGATCTCTTGCTCGATCTCTCCAGCGATTATATCGAGGGCCAGCGCCCGCATTATGCGGCGCTGGTCGATGTCACGCGTCTGCAGGGGGCGAACGAGATTCAGGTGGGCGAGGAGTGGGTCGTGATCGGCTGCGGCGTGACGCACACGCAGATTGCGGAATCGCCGACGCTCGCCCGCCAGGCGACCGCGCTGGTAGAGGCGTGCGCCTTGATCGGCGGGCCGCAGGTGCGTAACGTCGCGACGCTCGTCGGGAATATCGCGCACGGGCTGCCCGCCGCGGATGGGACGGTGGCGCTGATGGCGCTGGGGGCAGAGGCAGAAATTCAGAATTCAGAATTCAGAATTCTGAATTCGGCTGCCTGGCGTCCTCTCTCATCCCTTTTCCTCGGTCCCGGTCAGAGCGCAGTGGATTCAAGCCGCGAGATTATTACGGCGGTGCGATTCCGGCCGGTGGGGGCAGGGGAGGGGAGCGCCTTTGCGCGGGTGATGCGCCCGCAGGGGGTGGCGCTGCCGATTTTGGGGATGGCGGCGAAGCTCAAAGCATTTCAGATTTCAGATTTCAGATTTCAGATTCAGGAGGCGGCGATTAGCGCTGGGCCGGTGGCGCCGGTGCCGTTCCGGGCGAGCCGGACTGAGGCGTATTTGACGGGCAAAGTGCTGACGGATGAGGTGCTGGCGGAGGCTCAGCGGATTCTGGTGGTGGAGGCGCACCCGCGGACGTCGCCACACCGGGCGACGAAGGAGTACCGGGTGGAGCTGATGCCGGCGCTATTGGCGCATGTAGTCATGCAAGCGATGGCGCGGGCGAGTGCCAGGTAGTCTATGCGGCTTTGATTACAAGTCTTTTGACGTATAACATCCAGTGGGGTGGAATCGGACGCGAGCGGTTGCTCTTGGAAGTGCTGGAGCAGAACCGCGCGGATTTGATCGTGCTGCAAGAGGTGGTGCGGACGCGCGTGGTGGAATGGTTTGCGCGCGAACTGGGAATGGAATGGTTTGTGCCCCGGGGGCCTTATCGGCAGCGGGTCGCGGTGCTGAGCCGCTTTCCGATCCGGTCGGGCAAGGGGTATTCGCTCTTTCCGGCCGAGTGTAATGTGCTACGGACCGAGATTGAGCATCGCACAGGTGAGCGCCTGACGCTCTTTGGTCTGCACCTGACGGCCTCGTCGCATTTTGTTCCGATGGAGGCGGTGCGGTTGTTGCAGGCGCGGTTCCTCTCCCGCCTGTTGCACGCGGGACATGGGGTGACGCTCCTCGCCGGGGATTTGAATGCGGTGGCGCGCGGGGATCGCGTGGACGTGCACAGGATGCCGAGAAGGCACAAATCGGTGGTGCAATTGTTGGGCGGCGGCTATCAAAAATGGGCGATTCCAGAGATTGAACGGGCGGGTTTTGTGGATGCCTATCGCGTGTTACACCCCGATGAGCCGGGTTTTACCGTGCCGCCGCGTGATCCTCACATTCGATTGGATTATGCGCTGGTGCCTAGAGGAATGCGCGAGCGCGTGGTGCGGTGCGAGCCGGTGACGATACCGAAGGCTGTCCGCAAGGCGTCAGATCATCTGCCGGTGCGGATGGAGATCGAGCTGGATTGATGGAGGGATAGACATGATGGAGCTGCGGATGAATTTGAACGGCAAGGCGGTGGCGGTCGAGATTGCGGGCCACGAGTACCTGTCGTACGTGCTGCGCGAGCGGCTGGGGCTGACCGGGACCAAGATCGGTTGCGACGAGGCAGAGTGCGGCGCATGCACGGTCCTGGTGAACGGCCGGTCGGTCGATTCGTGCATCTATCCCGCGTCCAAGGCGCAGGACGCGACGGTCCTGACCATCGAGGGATTGGCGAATACCTGGCCCGCTGACGGCATGACCCCCCACCTCCACCCTCTCCAGCGTGAGTTTATTCGCCAGGGCGCGGTGCAGTGTGGCTTTTGCACCCCCGGCATTTTGATGCAGAGCAAGGCGCTGCTCGACCGAACCCCGAATCCCGGCGAGCACGATATTCAAGAGGCGCTCAAGGATACCTACTGCCGCTGCGGGACGTACATAAGCATCATGAACGCCGTCCGATTCGCGGCGCAGCAGGTCCGCGAGGGCAGGGTGATCGCGGCGTCGCCGATTCCGAATCTGCCGCGGACCAAACAGCCGCTCAAGGCGGTCGGGCAGGTGGTGCCGCGTCCCGATGCGGTGCTCAAGGTGACGGGCGCGGCGAAATACACCGACGATTTCATTTATCCCAACATGCTCTATGGCGCGACGCTCCGCGCGAAATATCCGCATGCGCGGATCCTGCAGATCGATACGCACAGGGCGAAAATGTTGCCGGGCGTGTGTGCGGTCTTGACGCACGCGGATGTGCCGGGGTCCAAGAATCACGGGTTAATCTTTAACGACTGGCCGGTCCTCTGCTATGACAAGGTGCGGTATGAAGGGGATGCGGTCGCCATTGTGGCAGCCGAGACCCAGGAGATTGCGCAAAAGGCGCTCGACCTGATTGAAGTCGAGTACGAAGCACTGCCGGTGGTGGACAATCCGGTGTGGGCGTACCAGCCGGATGCGCCGCTGGTGAATGACGGCTCAGGGCATGGGAACCTGCTCAAGCACATTCACGTCGAAAAGGGAAGCATTGACGAGGGGTTTGCTGGGGCGGAGGTAATTGTTGAGAATACGTATCATTCGCCCTTTTACGAGCAGGCGTTCATGGAGCCGGAATGCTCGATCGGCCGGATTGCGGAGGACGGGCGAATCGAGGTGATCTGCGGGTCGCAGATTCCGTACGAGGACCGGCGGCAGATCGCGGCGGCGCTGGCAATTCCCGAGTCACAGGTACGCGTGCGCGGGGTGTTGATCGGCGGGGGCTTTGGCGGCAAGGAGGATATTGCGGGGCAGATTCACGTGGCGCTGCTCGCGTGTGCGACCGGCCGCCCGGTCAAAATGCTCTATTCGCGGCACGAGAGCTTGCTGTTCCATCCCAAGCGGCACGCGACGGTTATCCGCTGCAAGACCGGCGCAAAAAAGGACGGGACGCTCGTCGCGGCGCAGGCCGAGATCTTTGGCGACAGCGGCGCATACGCTTCGCTTGGCGACAAAGTGATGACGCGCGCAGCGACGCATGCCGCCGGTCCCTACAACATCCCAAATGTCCAGATTGACTGTTTCGCCATGTACACCAACAATCCGCCCGCGGGCGCATTTCGCGGTTTTGGTGTCACCCAGTCGGCCTTTGCGGTCGAGTCGAACATGGACGAGCTGGCGCACCGGCTGAACATAGACCCGATCGAGCTGCGGATCAAGAACGGGCTGCGGGTGGGCGGCGTGACGAGCACGGGGCAGGTGGTGCGCGAGAGTGCGGGGCTGATGGAGTGCATCGCGCTGGTTAAAGAATATGTCGCAGGGCTCGAGTCGCAAGTTGCAGATGCCACATCGCAGGGGGCAGGCCCTCTGGGCTCTGTGGTTCGCGCCTGGGGATTTGCGGCGGCGTACAAAAATACGGGACTGGGCGATGGGGCGGCGGACAAGAGCGGGGCGGAGGTGGAGCTGTTTGCGGATGGGACGGCGGAGGTGCGGACGAGCGCGGCCGAGATCGGGCAGGGACTGCCGACGGTGCTGGCACAGATTACCGCCGAAGAGCTGGGCTTGCCCTATGAGCGGGTGCGGGTGCTGTTGAGCGATACGGACCTGACGCCCGATGGCGGTCCGACGACCGCGTCCCGGCAGACGTTCGTGAGTGGGAATGCAGCGCGGTTTGCGGCGCGGGGCCTCCGCGAGATTCTGGCGCGGACGGCGAGCGAGCAGTTGAACGTAGCGCCGGACCAGGTGGTGTTCAAGGATGGGCTGGTGGGCTCGAACGGAAACGCCGTGCCGATGGCCCAGGTCTATCGGTGGGCGCAGGCCGAAGGACGCCCGACGCGCTATCTGCGCGAATATGTCGCGCCGGCGACGCAGCCGCTCGGAACGCCGGGGGATATGCACTTTGCATTTTCGTATGCGGCGCAGGCTGCGCTCGTCGAGGTGAATACACAGACGGGCGAGGTCAAGTGCCTCAAAATCGTGACAGCGACGGATGTGGGCCGCGCCATCAACCCGCTCGGTTTGGAAGGACAGGTCGAGGGTGGTATCATTATGTGTCTGGGCAATGCGCTGACCGAAGAGTATATTGTCGAGCAGGGACATGTCTGGACGGATCGCTTGGCGCGCTACAAGATGCCGAGCATCAAGCATACACCTGAGATCGTGTCGTTCGTGGTGGAGGAGGAATCGTCCACCGGGCCGTACGGGGCCAAGGGGATTGGGGAGATTTCGTCGATTCCGACGACGCCGGCGATTACGAACGCGATTTATAACGCGGTCGGCGTGCGCATCCGGCGGCTGCCAGTGGACCAGGACAGCCTGCTGCGGGCGATGAGGAGTGGCAAGACCGAGGTGAATTGAACCGCGCAAGGGAAAATGGCGTACAGTGTTTGAACGGAGCAATATGAATACCAATCGTGCTTTGATCGAAGATATCAAGTACATGCTGACGAGGGCACCTATCCCACGTGGTCAGTTGAGTCTCTATAAAGCTCTATACGACGCTGGCGATAAGGGGTTTTCTAGGCGAGGGCTGGCCGATTTGATTCGAGAAGGCGAAAAGGAAGGCGTTGACGGTGTTCTAGGGGCGCTTGGTAATCGGATTCTCCAGACCGGTCGATTCAAACAAGATGGTGCATGGATAGAGAATCTATTCTACATTACCCGCGATGAAGACGGTCTCTGTTATGTCATGCGGCCCGAGCTACGTAAAGCAATTGAAGAATTGTCTGTGTTGAGGGTTGTTCTCAAGCTTTCGATGCAGGACATTCTTGAATATTTTGACGATGAAGACAATCAACTGATCCTCAAATAGGAATAGTTGCCTGAAGGGGAATTGAAAATGACCAATAGTGGAAAAGCGATTGATTACGTCCGAGCGAATCACGACCGCTACCTGGCGGAGCTGAAAGAGTTTTTTGCGATTCCGAGTATCTCGACGCTGTCGGAGCACCAGGGGGATGTCCGGCGGGCGGCGGAGTGGGTGGCCGCGCAGTTGCGCAGCATCGGGATGCAAAAGGTCGAGGTCATGTCGACCGAGGGGCACCCGGTGGTGTATGGCGAGTGGCTCGGCGCGCCCGGCAAGCCGACTGTCATGGTGTATGGACATTACGATGTCCA